>CAIMMI010000109.1 GCA_903842505.1 uncultured Verrucomicrobiota bacterium
ACGACGTCAGGAGGCTCGGGGATGGCGTTCTGCGATTGATCCGCCTCGTGACCTCGTCGGCTACGTAGGAGACGACGTCAGGAGGCTTGGGGCTGGCGTTCTGCGATTGACCCGCCTCGTGACCTCGTCGGCTACGTAGGAGACGACGTCAGGAGGCTTGGGGCTGGCGTTCTGGGATTGATCCGCCTCGTGACCTCGTCGGCTACCTCAGTTGTTGGCTACGTCCGTCCGATTCCTTGCCAGCGGGGGAGTGTCTGGGCTTAAGCTTCCGACGTGAATCCCACCTTGTCGCGATCGATTGCCCGGGCGTGTCGTCGGGCGGCAGCCTGGCGTGGGGTGGGAGTGTTGTCGTTGCTGTTGGTGGGTTCCGGGATGGAGGTTGCAAAGGCGGCGGGTGTGCTGCCGGCGAAGCTGCCTTCGAAGCCGATGTTCGAACGGGACATCCGCCCGATCCTCAAGGCCCATTGCCTGCATTGCCACGGCGAGGAAGAGAAGCCGAAGGGCGGTGTGGACCTTCGGTTGCGGCGGTTGATGCTGACGAATTCGGAATCGGGGACGGTGCTGGTACCGGGTCGGCCGCAACACAGCCAGCTGCTGGAGATGGTGAAGTCGGGTGAGATGCCCAAGGGCGGGAAGCCGCTGCCACCGGAGAAGGTCGCGTTGATCGAGAAGTGGATCCGGCAGGGTGCGCCGACGCTGCGGCCAGAGCCGGTCGAGGTACCGCGCTTCGTGGTCACGGAAGAGGACCGCGGGTTCTGGGCCTTCCAACCGATCCGGCGTGCGGAGGAACCGCGGGTCCGTGCCAAGGCCAGTGTGCGGACGCCGATCGACCGGTTCCTGCTGGCGCGATTGGAGAAGGATCGCCTCGGATTCGCGCCACCCGCGAAGCCCGAGCAGCTGATCCGCCGCGTGACGTTCGATCTGACCGGGCTTCCGCCGACGCCGGAGGAGGTCGCGGCGTTCGTGGCCGATCCGTCGGAAGCGGCCTACGGGCGGTTGGTGGATCGATTGCTGGATTCGCCGGCTTATGGGGAACGCTGGGGACGGCACTGGCTCGATGTCGCGGGATATGCGGATTCGAACGGTGGTGTGGAAGCCGACTCCGAACGGCCGTGGGCCTGGCGGTATCGCGACTACGTGATCCGGGCGTTCCAATCGGACAAGCCGTTCGACGAATTCGTCACCGAACAGCTGGCCGGCGACGAGATGTTGCCGGCGGTGCGTGGGGATCTTTCCGGGAAGGATCTGGATCGCTTGGTGGCGACGGGGTTCCTGCGCATGGCGCCGGATCCGACAGGCGACGGGCCGCCGGATGCGGACCTCGCGCGCAACCAGGTGGTCGCGGACACCGTGCAGATCGTGTCGTCGTCGCTGCTGGGCCTGACCATGCACTGTGCGCAGTGCCACGATCATCGGTACGATCCGATTCCGCAGGTCGATTACTACCGGCTGCGGGCGGTGTTCGAGCCGGCCTTCCACTGGAAGCAGTGGAAGAACCCGGGGCAACGGTTGGTCTCGCTGATGCCGGCCTCCGACCGTTCGCTGGCGGAGTGTGTGGAGACCTCGGCGCGGGCACTGGATGCGGAGGCAAACCGGTTGCATGACGAACTGATCGAGAAGTTCGTCCAGAAGCAGCTCGAACTGGTGCCAGCGAAGGATCGCGAGGCCGTGATCGGGGCGCGCCGCACGCCGGCCGCAAAGCGGAGTTCCGAGCAGCTGCGGTTGCTGCGGGATTATCCGACCTTCCAGGACCACATCATCCTCGGGGAGATCGACCGCGACGGAGCCAACCGCGTGGAGGAAATCCGCAAGAAGGCGGGGGCGGAACGCGCGTTGAAGCCGTCGGACCCGATGGTCCAGTGCCTGGTGGAGGAGCCGGGGACGAAGGTTACGACCGCGCTGTTTCATCGGGGCGACCACCAGCAGCCGAAGGAGACGGTGCAGCCCGGGTTGCCGGGTGTGCTGGGTGTGGCGGGATTGGAGGTCGGGATTCCAGAAGCGGTCCCGGGTGGACGGACGACGGGCCGCCGGCTCGAGCTGGCGCGGCGCTTGATGGATCGGGCCAACCCGCTGACGGCGCGGGTGTGGGTGAACCGCGTATGGATGCACCACTTCGGCGTGGGGTTGGTTTCGACGTCGGGGGATTTCGGCGCGTTGGGCGAACGACCCAGCCACCCCGAACTCCTGGACTGGCTCGCGGATGACTTCCTGTCGAACGGTTGGCGGATGAAGCGCCTGCACCGCTTGATCGTGACGAGTTCGGCGTACCGACAGTCGACGGTGAACACCGCCGCGCAGAAGAAGGATCCGGACAACCGGTTGCTCGGCCGGATGCGCCTGCGCCGTTTGGACGCCGAGAGCGTGCGGGATGGGATGCTGGCGGTCAGCGGACGTCTGGATCCGACGCCATTCGGTCCGCCGGTGCCGGTGGCGGTGAATCCGCAGGGGCAGTTCGTGGTGGGTCGGCAGAAGCGGGATGGCAACGGCGATGCGGTCGGGGTGGATGCTGGAGGCGCCGGGGATTTTCGTCGGAGTGTGTACGTGCAGGTGCGGCGGACGACGCCGGTGGGCGTGCTGGAGACGTTCGATGCGCCGGTGGTGAACCCGAACTGCGAACAGCGTCCGATGTCCACGGTGGCGCCGCAGTCGTTGATGCTGCTCAACGATGGATTCGTTCTGGAGCGCGCGTCGGATCTGGCGGCGCGAGTCCGACGTGAAAGTCCCGGCGATGAACGGGCACAGGTGACGCGGCTCTGGCGGTTGCTGTTCGCCGAAGAACCGAACGCGGCCGACCTGACGCGTTCACTCGCATTCCTGAAGGAGCTTGGGGCCTTGCCGCAATGGAAGGAGCGGAAGGATCCCAAGGACACGCGCGATCCAGAGCTGCTCGCGATGGCTGGCCTGTGCCACGTGCTTCTCGGCTCGAACCGATTCCTCTACCTCGACTGACATGAGTTCCAACCTTGCATCGACCGGGCTGTGTTCGCGTCGGCATTTCCTGAAGGCGGGATCGTCGTTCGGACTGGGGACGACGGCGCTGGCGTGGCTGTTGCAGCAGGAGGGATTGCTGGGGGCACCGGCGCGACCCGAGCTGGAGCAGCGCACGTATGACCTGCTGCCGAAGCCAGGCCATCATCGGGCGACGGCGCAGGCGATGATCTCGATCCTGATGATCGGCGGTCCCAGCCAGATGGATCTGTTCGACCCGAAGCCGAAGCTCAAGGAGTGGGAAGGGCGTCCGTTCCCGGGTGAGCTGAAATTCGACAATGCCGGGCAGGCGAGTTCCAAGGTGATGCCAGGGCTGTGGGAATTCCAGAAGCACGGGCAGTGCGGGACGGAGTTGTCGTCGCTGCTGCCGCATCTGGCGAAGGTCGTCGACGACCTCTGCGTGATCCGTTCGATGCAGACCGGGGTGAACAACCACGGGCAGTCGTTGTACGCGTTGACCAACGGTCGAATCACGGCGGGTGCGCCGACCTTGGGAAGCTGGCTTTCCTACGGGCTGGGTTCCGCGAGCCAGGAACTCCCCGCGTTCCTGACGCTCACGCATCCGTCCGGCTTGCCGTTGCTGGCCGAGCACAACTGGTCCAATGGCTGGTTGCCCTCGATCTATCAGGGAACGGTCGTCCGCCCGACGGAACCGCGTTTGTTGAACCTGGATCCGGCGCCGCACCTGCGCGGGCTTCCGCAGGAGAAGCAGCTCGCCTTGTTGCGCGAGATCAACCGCGAACACCGTGCCCAGCATCCCGGCGAGCACGACCTCGACGCGCGCATCGCCAGCTATGAACTCGCGGCGAAGATGCAGACCGCGGCCAAGGAGGCGATGGACATCTCGACCGAGTCGCCGGCCACGCGGCGGTTGTACGGAATCGACAACGATCTCACCCGGGACTACGGGACGCGTTGCCTGATCGCGCGTCGGTTGGTGGAACGGGGTGTGCGGTTCGTGCAGGTCGTCAACAACGGGCAGAGTTGGGATCACCACAGCGGGATCTACAAGGGCCTGCCGGATCTCTGCGCGCGGACGGATCAGCCGGTGGCGGCCCTGGTCCAGGATCTGAAGGGGCGGGGATTGCTCGATTCCACGTTGGTTCATTGGGGCGGTGAGATGGGTCGCCTGCCTGTGATCCAGAACGACGGCCCCAAGGACAAGGTCGGTCGCGATCATAATACCTATGGCTTCACCCAGTGGCTGGCCGGGGGCGGAATCCGCGGCGGAATGACGCACGGCGAAACCGACGAATGGGGGCATCACGCGGTGAAGGACATCGTCACCCACCACGACTTCCACGCCACGGTGCTTCACCTGTTCGGACTCGATCACTCGAAGCTGGTGTACCGCCGCGGTGGACGGGAGTTGAATCTGACGGACAACAAGCCGGCCCGGGTGGTGAGGGAAATTCTCTGGGGATGAGTTCCAAGTTCCAAGTTTCAGGATTCAAGTTTCATGCGGACAGGATGGATGAGGGGGGCGGAGGACAGGATGGGGCGGAGGACAGGATGGGGCGGAGGACAGGATGGGGAGGATGGACAGGATGGATTCGAGTTGTCGGGAGCGGATGGACGGGGTGGGAAGTGAGTCCCAAACGGGGCGGGCGGGACGGCG
>CAIMMI010000110.1 GCA_903842505.1 uncultured Verrucomicrobiota bacterium
CACGAGCTGCCAGGGAGTCCCAAGTTTCAAGATTCAAGTTTCAAGCCCGGCTCCCGCTTCAAACTTGAAACTGAAAACTTCAAACTCCGCGGCGGCTCCGGTGGGGCGAGTGTCCCACGAACCGATGTGAGTGGGGGACGCTCAGCCGTGGATCTCTTCGATGGAATCATGCAGGGCGGAAACCATCCGCCGCAGCTCGTCTGGCCGGGTGCAATAGGGCGGCATGAGGACCACGACATTGCCGATGGATCGCGTGAGGACGCCGCGCCGGGTCATGGCTTCGCAGACGCGGATGCCCGCGCGGGCCGCGAGGGGGAAGGGAGTCCGGCGTTGCCAGTCCTGAACGAGTTCGATGCCGGCGACGAGACCGACCTGACGGATGTCGCCGACGGACGGACGTTGCCAGAGTGTGGCCAGTCCTTCGGTCAATTGCCGCGCCAGGGCTTCCCGGGTGCGTTGGGATCTGGCGGGCCTGAGGAGTGCGAGGCTTTCGCGGGCAACCGCGCAGCCGAGGGCGTTGCCGGTGTAGCTGTGGCCGTGGAAGAAGGTGCGGAACTCCGCGTACTCGCCGAGAAAGGCGTCGAAGATGGGTTGCGTGGCAAGGGTTGCCGCCAGCGGCAGGTAACCGCCCGTGAGTCCTTTCGCGAGCGCCATCAGGTCGGGCACGACCCCCTCGGCATGTCCCGCAAACAGCGAGGCTCCACCCGTGCGGCCGAATCCGGTCATGACCTCGTCCGCGATCAGCAGCGATCCCTGGGCGCGGGCGATGGTGGCAACGCGGGGAAGCCAACCGTCCGGTTGGGCAATCATCCCGGCAGCGCCCTGCATGCGGGGTTCGTAGACGAAGGCGGAGTAGGGGCGCTTGGTACGTTGGGCACGCTCGAATTGGCTGGCGACCCCGTCGACGCATTCCCAGTGGCACTTCCGATAGGAACGGGCGTCGGCGCGCTCAGGGGCGGCCTTGTTGAAGGGACAACGGTAGCAGTAAGGCGAGGCGACGCGGTCCGCCCGGAAGAGCAGGCCGCCATAGGCCTTGTGGAAAAGGTCGATGTGCCCGACGGAAACAGCACCGACGGTATCGCCGTGATAGGCGCCATCGATGGAGAGGAACCTGGGAGCGGGCTTCGGACCGTGGGTACGACGCGTGAATTCGTAGGCGAGCTTGAGGGCGGTTTCGATGGCGGTGGAACCGTCATCGCTGAAGAAGACCTTGGTCAGGGTGGGGTTGGGAGCCGTGTTGGAATCGGGCGTGGGCGCGGGAGGCACAGCAGCGTCGACGAGTTCGGCGGCGAGTCGGGCAGCGGGTTCACCGGCGAGGCCCAGGGACGACGTGTGGGCGACCTTCCCCAGTTGACGACGGAGGGCCGCATCGAGGCGTGGATGCCGGTGGCCGTGGAGGTTGGTCCAGATCGAGCTGTTGGCGTCCAGGTAGCGTCGGCCCTGAACGTCGCGGAGGGTCGCGCCGCGCCCGTGGGTGAGCACGATGGGTTCGGCGCGCAGCCAGTCGCGCATCTGGGTGAACGGATGCCAGACGTGGGCGTGATCGAGGGCAGCAACAGGATGCAGGCGACGGGCCATGTGCGCGTGGAGATTGAAGATTCAAGGTTCAAGTCTCAAGGCCGGTGCGGTGAGCGGCGGGGCGAGTTTGGTCACGAGCCGCTCCAGAGATTCAAACAGGCCCGAATCGGCTCGTGAGGACACTCGCCCCACCGGAGGTCTTCAAACTGGAATCTGAAAACTTCAATCTCCCCACCTCCTTCGCCAAATATCCTCTAAGGAATGTCCTGCTGGGTCGTTGTCCTTCCAGAAGCGCCCGAAAAACACATGAGTCCGCCGGAAACCGTGACCCGGGTTGAATGGGTCCGCGAGGCCATGGGCCGCCATGAGGCGGCCCTCCTGAGGTACGCCCAGTCGTTGACGGGGGACCCGGAACTCTCGCGGGACGTCGTACAGGACACGTTCCTGAAGCTGTGCGAGCAGGAGCCGGAGGAGTTGTCGGATCGATTGGCCCCGTGGCTGTTCACGGTGTGCCGGAACCGGGTGCTGGATGTGGTTCGAAAGGAGCGACGCATGAGCCCGTTGACGGAAGTGGACCTCGAAACGCGGGAATCGGCCGGGCCGAACCCGGCAGCAGCGGCGGCGACGTCGGATGCGACGACCACGGTTTTGGCCCTGATGGAGGAATTGCCGGTGAACCAGCGGGAGGTGGTGCGGCTGAAGTTCCAGGGGCAGATGAGCTACGAGGAGATTTCGGCGGTGACGGAATTGAGTGTGGGCAACGTGGGTTTCCTGCTGCACACGGCGATCCGCACGCTGCGGGCGCGGATGGAGGCCCTGGAGCGTCCGGGTGGGCGTGGGTTGCGGTCGAGGACGGTTTGAGACTGGAGGAATACTATGAACTTGAATCCTGATTCCCCGGAGATCACGGCGTACGCGCTGGGTGAGTTGCCTGCTGCGGAGATGGAAGCAGTGGCGGCGTTGGTGGCGTCCGATCCGGCCCTGCAGGCGGAGGTCGAGGCGATCCGTGCCTGTGCCCGTTCGCTGGAGGCGGAGTTGGCGGCGGAACCGGCGGCAGCCCTGTCGGAGTCGCAGCGGAGCGAGATCGAGGATGCGGCCGGGCGGTGGGCGGAGGAAACTCCTGCTGAGGTGGAGGAGGAGCACCCGGTGAGGCAAGCAACCGGTGCGTGGTGGCGCTGGTTGCTGCAGCCGCAATGGGGCCTTGGCCTCGCCGGTACGGCGGCTGTGGTGCTCGCGCTTTCGATCTGGCCGCGCTCCGAAAGGAAACGCCTGGAAGGACACAGCGTCGGCGTGGGAGCGGTGGTTGCCCCAGCTTCGAACGGTCCCGTGACCAACGCCGCTGTGGTTGATCCGGAAAAGGCCTTGAGCCTGATGCGGTACGGCCCGATGCCCGTGCTTCCTCCCCAACCGGCTGCGATGGTTGCGACCGCCTCGGCACGCAGAGTGGCGGATCCGGCGGCGGATCCGCTACCCCCAGCACCGGCTCCGCAGAGCGCGCCGCCGCCGCCGGCGGCGCCGGTCAAGGTGGCGGCGGCACCGTCTCCGGGAAGGCTCGAAACGACCCGTTCGCGAACGTTGGATTCGTCGCCTTCCGCTGGGCTCGCCCCGACAGGGGGAGCGTTGGCCGGAGCCCGCGGAGTTGCCGCCCCGGTCACCGCACCGCCGTCACCGGCAGGAGCAAATCCGTACGGGATGGAACCTGTCCTGATGAAGCGTTACGGGCTTGTGCCCAGGGAAAAGATGCAGGCGGAAGCAGGCTCCGCGGCGGATCGGGTGGCCGCTCCCAACGCCATGGAAGGGTCTGCACTTTCAGCGCGGTATGGAATGCCCCGGCCGATGCCCGGGGTTGGGGGCGAATCCTATCAACCGCTCGTCGAGAATCCCTTCCGACCGGTGACGGAGGCCCGGTTGTCGACGTTCGGGATCGATGTCGACACGGCGAGTTACGCCAACGTGCGTCGGTTCCTGACTTCCGGGCAGTTGCCCCCGGCCGATGCCGTACGCGTGGAGGAGATGATCAATTACTTTCGGTACGCGTATCCCGAGGTCCGCGGGGAGCATCCGATCGCAGCCCGGGTGGAGGTGGCGGACAGTCCCTGGAAGCCGGGGAACCGGTTGGTGCGGGTGGCGTTGAAGGCCCGGGACATTCCGCGACGGGAACGTCCCGCGGCGAACCTCGTATTCCTCGTGGACACGAGCGGTTCGATGGAACCGGAGAACAAGTTGCCCTTGGTTCAACGGTCGCTGCGGTTGCTGGTGGGCAACCTGACGGCGCGGGATCACGTCTCGATCGTGACCTATGCCGGGGAGGCGGGCGTGGCGCTGCCGCCGTCGAATGGCGGCGAACACGAGCCGATCCTCAAGGCCATCGACGCCCTGAAGACGGGCGGAGGAACCCATGGATCGGCGGGCATCCGGTTGGCTTACCAGATGGCGCGGACGAACCTCGTGAAGGAGGGCGTGAACCGGGTGATCCTCTGCACCGACGGCGACTTCAATGTCGGGGTCACGAGCCGCGACGAGTTGCTGTCGCTGATCGAAGGCGAGGCGAAGACGGGGGTTTTCCTGACCGTGCTCGGCTACGGCATGGGCAATTACAAGGACTCCACCATGGAGTTGCTCGCGGATCGGGGGAACGGGGCGTACGCGTACATCGACTCGTTCCGTGAGGCGAAGAAGGTGTTGGCCGATGAGTTGGAATCGACGCTGGTGCCGGTGGCGAAGGACGTGAAGTTCCAGATCGAGTTCAATCCAGCGCAGGTGGTGAGTTGGCGGTTGATCGGTTACGAGAATCGGGTGCTGGCGAACCGGGACTTCAACGATGACACCAAGGACGCGGGCGACCTGGGCGCCGGGCATGCGGTGACGGCGCTCTATGAGATCGTGCCGGTGGGCAGCAACGAGGCTGGGGTGGATGCCCTGAGGTATGTGGCGGCGGACAAGGCGGTGGCCCCGGCACCGAAGGTGCATCCCGAAGAACTGCTGTTCCTCAAGCTGCGCTACAAGCTGCCGGATGGGGACAAGAGCCGCCTGATGGAGGTGGCCGTTCCAGGATCGACGAAGTCGTGGGGTCAGGTCGGGGACGACTTCCGCTTCACGGCCGCGGTCGCCGGGTTTGCCCTGCTGCTGCGGGATTCGCAGCACAAGGGTGCGCTGACCTGGGATGAAGTGCTGCGAATGGCGGAACGGGGAATGGGCGAGGATCGCGAGGGTTATCGGGCCGAGTTCATCGACCTGGTCCGGCGGGCGAGGCAGCTCCGCGGAGGGCAGTGAGGAAAGGACCAGCGCCTAGTCGACGTAGAGGAATTCGTTGGAACCAAGGAGGGACTGGCAGAGGGAGGTCAGGGCCTGCTGCTCCGGCGTGGGTGGCGAGGGCACGGGCTTGGCCTTCGGATCGGGCTTGGCGGGTTCCGCGGGGGGAGCCTTGGCCCGGAGATGCGACGCCTGGGCCGCAAGGAAGGCGGTGGCGTCGGATCGCTCGGCGGTGGAGGGAAGGCGGTGGAAGACGAGTCGCCAGGCGAGATCGATCTGGTTCGCAGGCTCGGCGCCGGCCTCGGATTCGAGTCGGCGCGCGAAGCGCTCGGCCTGGTCGAGCAGGAACCCGCTGTTCATCAGCATCAGCGCGTGCGTGGCCACGGTGGATTGCTGGCGGCGTTCGCAGTTCACCTCCATCACCGGTGCGTCGAAGGCGTTCAGCAAGGCGAGCGGTCGCGAGCGCCGGACCTGGATGTAGACGGATCGCCGGAACTCCTCGCCATGGAGCGCGACATCGACGGGCATCTTGTTGTCGCCCTGCGTCTGGTCGACCCCGACGACGATCTGGCCGTGGACGTCGGGTCGGACCGGAACCGACGGACCGAACTGGTTGGTGCGGATCGAGCCGCTGACGGCGAGGATCGAGTCACGGATCGCTTCGGCGTCGAGGCGCTGGAGCGGTTTGTGCCAGTAGAGGCGGTTCTCGGGATCGCGGGCATCCCCCTTGCGGTGGTGCGCCGAGGATTGGCGGTAGGCGGTGGAAGTGAGGATCAGGCGATGGAGTCGCTTCAGCTTCCATCCGTTCTTCATGAAATCGTCGGCGAGCCAGTCGAGGAGTTCGGGATGAGACGGGCGCTCGCCCATGGAACCGAAATCCGCGGGCGTGCTGACGAGGCCGCGGCCGAAGTGATGCATCCAGATGCGGTTCACCAGCACGCGGGCGACGAGCGGATTCGTGCCGCTGGTGAGCCACCGGGCGAAGGCCAGGCGCCGGCCGGTGCTGGGGAGTTCGGAATCCTTCGGGGCAATGGCGACGGGGGAACCGCCCGGCCCAACCACACTGAGCGTGCCGGGTGCGATGGGATCGCGCGGTTGATTCGGGTCGCCGCGGTGAAGGAGATGGGTGACCGGGACCTGGTTGGTGGATTCAGTCAGGATGCTGATGAAGTCCTCGGGCGGCTTGGTGGCGCGGATTTCAGCGACCTTGGCATCGATCGCCTTGAGGTCATCGGCGGCCTTCGGGTTGTACTGGTAGAGGACGCCGGGATGGATGTTCACCGAGGGATTGTCGGCGAGGAGCTTCTTCTGTTCCGCGCTGCGCTTGTCGGCGGGTGTATCCAGTGCGGCGCGGATTTGGTCGCGGAGCGGTGGGTCGAATTTCTCGAGGTGTTTCGTGAGGGCTTCGGCGAGGTAGGTCTTCTGCCTGGCTTCCTTTTCGCCGGCCAGCCGGGCGGCCTCGGTTTCAATGCTGGTGGCCTTGCGGCGGTCGTCTTCGGTGTAGAGCGAGACGAGTCGTTGGTCCGGGGTACGCCAGTTCTTCCAGTCGTAGGCCGGTTCAAACAGGGCGCGGAGTCGGAAGTAGTCCGCCTGCGGGATTGGATCGTAACGGTGGTCGTGGCATTGGGCGCACCCGACCGAGAGACCGAGGAGCGACGTGGAGACGATCTTGAGGGTGTCGGCAACGACCTGATTGCGGACCACGGTCTGGTCGACGGCGGCGGTGGCCGTGCCGTCGGCACCCGTTCGGAGGAATCCGGTGGCGATGAGCAGGTCCCGGGAGGCGGGATCGGACAGGGCGACGGACGTGGCGTTGGCGCTGTGGGCGCGAGCCAGTTCGTCGCCGGCCAATTGTTCAGTGATGAAGCGGTCGAAGGGTTTGTCCTCGTTGAAGGCTCGGATGACGTAGTCGCGGTACTTGTAGGCGAAGGGGCGGACGGGATCCGCGTCGCTGTAGCCGTCGGAGTCCGCGTACCCCGCGATGTCGAGCCAGTGGCGACCCCAGCGTTCTCCATATTGCGGGGAATCGAGAAGACGGTCGACGAGCCGTTCGTAGGCGTCGGGCGCACGGTCCTTGAGGAAGGCGTCGACGTCGGCGGGTGTCGGCGGGAGTCCGGTGAGGTCGAGGTGGACGCGTCGGAGCAGGACGACGCGGTCGGCATCCGGCGCGAGGCCGAGGCCTCGTTTGCGGAGCGGGATGTCGAGCAGGGCGTCGATCGGGGTGCGGGTGCGCCGGGATCTGGAAAGGGCTGGGACCTTGGGCGGTTGGATGGGTTGGAACGACCAGAAGGACCTTTCCTCCTCGGTGATGCCCGCGCCCGTGGGAACGTCCGTGGGCTCGGGACGGGCAGTGCGGGCTCCGGTGGCAACCCAGCGGCGGATGAGGTCGACCTGCTCGCGGGTGAGCTTCTTGTCGCGCTTCGGCATCTCGCCCGAGGCGATCAATTGGACGAGATGGCTCTGGTCAGGCTTGCCGGGGACGATGGCGGGACCGTCGTGGCCACCTTGCAGGATCAGGCGGCGAAGGCGGATATCTAGTCCACCCTTGGGTTGGCCGCCTTCACCGTGGCAGTCGAAGCAATGGGCCTTGAGGATTGGCCGGATATCCTTCTCGAACGTCGGCGGCGGTGCGGCCTGCGCGGTCAGGGCGAGCAGGAGCGCGCAGAAGGGGAGGAGGCGCATGACGGGGCCGGGCAGGGGTTCTGGTTTCAGGCGTGGCGCAGGAGTTCTTTGACGACGCGGGAGGGCTTGCCGTCGGTGAGGTGTTGTTCCTGGCCGTTCTGGAAGTAGCGGAGTTGTGCGTGGTCGATCCCGAAGAGGTGGAGCAGGGTGGCGTGGTAATCGTTGGGGCTGACGGGATCGACGACCGCCCGATGTCCGAACTCGTCGGTTTCACCGTAGGTCATGCCGCCCTTGAATCCGCCGCCGGCGACCCAGGAGGTGAAGCCCTGGCCATTGTGGTCTCGACCGGCCTTCTCGGCTGCCCCGTGATTTTCGGTTACCGGAAGGCGCCCGATCTCGCCGCCCCAGTGGACGATCGTCGTGTCGAGGAGACCTCGGGCCTTGAGGTCCTTGACCAGGGCGGCGGAAGGTTGGTCGGTCTTTCGGCAGCAGGAGGCGAGGTTCGAGCGGATGTTCTCGTGGTTGTCCCAGATCTGGCCGTTGACGAACAACTGGACAAAGCGGACGCCGCGTTCGACGAGGCGGCGGGCAATGAGGCATCGGGTGCCGTACTCGCGGGTGATGGGATCGTCGAGGCCGTAGAGCTTGCGGGTGGCTTCCGACTCGCCGTTGATGTCGAGGGCTTCCTTCGCGGCGGTCTGCATCCGGGCCGCGAGTTCGTAGCTGGCGATGCGCGCGTCGAGGTCGGCTTCGCCCGGATGGCGGGCAAGGTGCTCGCGGTTGAGGCGGGCGAGGAAGGCGAGGTTCTGTTCCTGGAGCGTTCCCTGAAGGTGGGAAGGTGGATCCAGGTTCAGGATGCGGGGTTCGGCGGACCGGACGACAGTGCCCTGAAACAGCGGGGGCATGAATCCGTTCGACCAGTTGCGGACGCCATCCACGGGGTGGCCGCCGGGATCGGTGAGGACGACGTAGGCCGGGAGACTTTGGTTTTCGGAGCCGAGGCCATAGGTGAGCCAGGATCCCAGTGCAGGCCGCCCGGGCTGTGCCTTGCCCGTGTTCATGTACCAGATCGACGGTTCGTGACCGTTGATGTCGGTGTGCATCGATCGGATGACGGAGACGTCGTCGACGATCGAGGCGAAGTGGGGCAGGAGTTCCGAGACATCGGCTCCGCATGCACCGTGCTTGCGGAACTGCCAGGGGCTTCCCATGAGCTTCTTGCTGGCGCGGTCGACGAAGCTGAAGGTGATCTCGCCGGCATAGTCCTGCCCGCTGCGGCGGGTCAGCTCCGGCTTCGGGTCGAAAAGGTCAATGTGGCTCGGGCCACCATGCATGAAGAGGGAGATCATGGCCCGGGCCCGGGGGATGAGCGTGGGAGCCTTCGGCTTCATGTCAAAGCTCAGGGGGTGGCGGGGAACATTGGCCGGGGTCGCCAGGAGGCGCTCCTCTTTGAGCATCCACGCGAGCGCGACACTGCCCACACCCATCGCGTTTCGGGCGAGGAACTGGCGACGCGTGAACGGGCCGGGCGCGGGCGTCGATCGGTACGTGGGACCTTTCATGGGACGATGGACCGAGCTTGGCCCAGTCGTGGGGCTCTGGGCAAGGGGCGGTCGACTTTGTGACGAGGTTGGGTGGTCGGGTTCCTGAACGCACGGTTCAACTGGCAGTCCAACCGGCGGGCCCGGCACCCGGTTTCCCCGAGCGCCAGCGAGGCGGGGGGAGGTGATTTGCAATGGGATGTCGCAGGTGCGACATGCGGATGTAAACGGGGGGTGGAGTCGGGGTGCGATTTGCAATGGGATGTCGCAGGTGCGACACGCGGATGTAAACGGGGGGTGGAGTCGGGGTGCGATTTGCAATGGGATGTCGCAGGTGCGACACGCGGATGTAAACGGGGGGTGGAGTCGGGGTGTGATTTGCAATGGGATGTCGCAGGTGCGACACGCGGATGTAAACGGGGGGTGGAGTCGGGGGCTGACTTTTGGGGAGGTGGGGTGTTGGGTTGGGGGAAGGTGGGCATGATGACAACAAAAGCGGGGCTTGGTCGGAGCGGGTTTACGTTGATCGAGTTGCTGGTGGTGATTGCGATCATCGCGATCCTTGCCGGGTTGCTGGTGCCGGTGCTGGGACGTGCGAGGGACAAGGCACGGGCGGCAGCATGCCAAAGCAACCTGCGGCAGTTGTCGATGGCGGCGATGATGTACGACCAGGATCACGGGACGTATCCGATCGGGTGGCCCCGGGCGGAATGGTTGACGTCGGAGTTTCCGCCGATCTGGTACCGGCAGTTGCAGCCCTACGTGGGCAAGACCCGGAAGGTGGCGGGCCAAGGGATCTTTGTGTGCCCGAGTTCGCTGCAACGGAAGGATCAGAAGGCTGGGGCGGCGGTGGTGGCCGGCGGTTTCTGGGGTTATCTGGCCTACGCGCAGAACGCGCAGATCAACAATGGGGACAAATCAGTCGGGTCGCGCCATGTCCAGGATCCGGTGGAGACGGTCCTGTATGGAGATACGGATGGTTGGGATGCCTGCCTGTATCCGGATGGAGGTGCGGGAGCGAACGTGTGCTTTCGGCACAGTGGTGGGAATGAGAAGAGCAGCGAGACGGATCGCGGGGTGGCGGGGGCGCCGCGTCGGGGGAAGTTCCGGGCCAATCTGGGATTCGTGGATGGGCACGTGGAGTTGCGTCGGAATGCCCCGCGTCGGTTGTTCACACTGGAGCGGGATTGATCTGGAGTGTTTCTGGGTTGTCTGCGGAGGAGGTCCGTCGCCTCGGATGCCGTCGGACCTGGGTGTGGAAAAGAAAAAGGGCACCGGCGATTGGCCGGTGCCCGTGGAGAGGGAGTGTCCTGACGGGGATCAGACCGTCTTGGACTGGACCTCGATGGCGCCGTCGACGGGACTGGTCCGGACAGCGGACCCGATCTCCGGGCGTTCGCCCTTGTGCCACCAGAGGACGAGGGCGGAGGCGATGTAGATGGACGAGTAGGTGCCGGTGATGATGCCGGCGAGGAAGGTGAAGGCGAAGTCGTTGATCGCGCCGCCACCGAACAGGTACAGGATGATCGTCGAGATGAAGACCGTGCCGGACGTGATGATCGTACGGCTCAGGGTTTCGTTCAGGGCGACATTGATGAGTTCGCGGAAGGTGCCGCGCTTGCCGAGTTTCAGGTCCTCACGGATCCGGTCGAAGATGACGATCGTATCGTTGATGGAGAAGCCGATGATGGTGAGGAGGGCGGCGACGAAGGTGGCGTTGAACTGGCGGCCGAGGTGATCTTCGTGGAAGAGACCGGTGAGGCAGTAGATGCCCATGGTCATGAGGACGTCGTGGACGACGGCGAGGACGGCGCCGACGGCGAAGCTGAATTCGTAGCGGAAGGCGACGTAGACGAGGATGCCGAAGAGCGAGAGGAGGGAAGCGATGATCGCTGATTTCTGGACCTCGAAGCCGACGGACGGACCAACGAGGTCCAGGCCGACGCGGTCAAACCTGGCCTGCGGGAATGCCTTCTTGAGGACTTCTTCGGCACGGACGCCGTTGCTGGGAAGACCCTTGGCGGTGGCCTCATCGCTGTGAGGGGTGATGATGTTGAGGAACTGTTTCCCGGTGCCGGGATCGTTCTGATACTGGACGGCGCTTTCGCCGATCTTGAGAGCCTCGAGCGACTTCTTGATGTCGCCGGAAGGGATTTTCTGGGTGTTGTCGAACGCGAGGACGAGGGAATCGCCACCGGCGAATTCGACGCCCTGCATGTTGTGGCCGCGGACGAAGATACCGTAGCCGAGTCCAACGAGGATGATGGCCCAGGACACGATGAAGGCGGGCTTGGCCCAGCGGAGGAAGTCGACCTTGGTGCCCTGGATCAGGCTCATCATCGGCAGCTTCTTGCGTTCGCCCATCGAGAGCCAGAGGTCGAACACCAGGCGGGTGACGACGAGGGCCGTGAACATCGAGACCGCGATACCGATGGAGAGGGAGATACCGAAGCCCTTTACGCTGCCGGTGCCGAGGGCGATCAGGAGGATCGAGCTGATCAGCGTGGTGAGGTTGGAATCGAAGATGGTTCCGAAGGCCTTGTCATAGCCGGCAGCGATGGCGCCGCGGACGGACTTGCCGGCCTGGAGTTCCTCGCGCATGCGCTCGTAGATGAGGACGTTGGCGTCGACGGCCATGCCGATGGTGAGGACGATACCGGCGATGCCGGGCAGGGTGAACGTGACGTCCAGCGAGCACATCACACCGAGGAGCAGGAGGATGTTGAGGGCGAGGGCCACGTTCGCGACCACACCGGCGAGCATGTAGTAAACGAGCATGAAGATCGCGACGGCGACCACCGAGAAGACGGCGGCCCGGACGCCGGAGCGGACGGAGTCGGCGCCCACGGAGGGATCCACGCCGCGTTCGTCGATGATGCGGAGGGGGGTCTTGAGGGGGTTGTCGAGGGCGGAGGCGAGGTCGTTGGCCTCCTTGAGGTCGAAGTCGCCGGTGATTTCGCCGGAGCCCGCGGTGATGGGGCTGTTGATGACCGGGGCGGAGATCACCTCGCCGTCGAGCATGATGGCGAGACGCTGACCCACGGAGCGGGTGGTGACCCGGGAAAAGATCTTCGCGCCATCGCTGTTGAGGTTGAAGTGGATGTTCGGTTGGCCGCTCATCGGGTTGAGGATCACCGAGGTGTTGTCCACGTATTCGCCCGTGAGACCCTCTTCCGCCTCGCGCTTGATGATGATGGGGTCCTCGAATTGCCGGCCGGACTTCTTGTCCTTGCGGACGATCATCCGGCGTTCGTGTCCGGGAGGCACGACGCCGCGGCCGAGGAGTTCATCGCTGCGGGGGTGCACCATGCGGAACTCGAGGAAGGCGGCCCGGCGGAGGTTGGCGCGGGCATCGGCCTTGGACGCTTCGGTCAAGCCGGGGAGCTGGACCAGGATGCTCTTTTCGCCGGCGGGAAGGATGACGGGTTCAGCGACGCCGAGGGCGTCGACGCGCTTGCGGAGGACGCTGATGGCCTGCTCGACCAGGTGGGCGGAGGATTGCTGGTGGAGGAAGCCGGTCTTCGGAGCGTTGGTCGAAGAAGCGAGCGAGTTGGTGCCGGGGGCGTTGGTGCCGGTGTAGCGGCTTGTGTCCAGTTCGAGGAGGAAAGAGGTGCCGCCCTTGAGGTCGATGCCGAGCTTGAATTGGCCGGAGGCCTCGCGTTGGACGCGGTTCAGGATGGCGAGCGTGGCGGGGACGGAAGATCCGGGCTGGACGTAATTCGTCGGAAAGTACTTCCGGATGTCCGTGGTGCCGATCGCGGTCAGGAGGTTGGTGTACGTCAGGGTCGACGTATCCATGCCGGTCTGGTTCTTGGCATCCAGATCCCGGGCCCTCTTCAGGATGTCCGTCAGGGCGGCATCCGGATTGAGGACCGCGGACTTGTCGAACTGATCGATCAGGTTGCGGTTTTTGTAGGGAAGGATCTCTGTGGTCGCCCAGACGATGGTGAACAGGACGAAGAGGAACTTCCAGAGGTGACTGCGATTCATGGCGTTGGAAAATCTTTTGGCCGGGCCCGGAGGGCGCTTCGGTGTGGCGTTGGTTTGGGTTTCGGGTCCCGGTAAGGACGGGTCAGCTGTTCTTGTCCGTGTTCTTGGCTACTTCGCTGATGGCGGACTTGAGAACTTCGATTTTTGCATCACCGGACTTGAGGGTCACGGAGTGGTCGCGGACGGACTGGACGACACCGACGATGCCGGACGAGGTGGTGACGTTATCGCCGGACTTGAGATCCTTGAGGAGGGCGGCCTGTTCCTTGGCGCGCTTCTGTTGGGGGCGGATCAGGAGCACCCAGAAGACGACGCCCATGACGACGATCATGCCAATCTGGTAGATCATCTGCTGCTTGGCGGCGTTCGGATCCGCATTGGCAGGCGGAGGGGTGAGGGCCAGCAGGGAGGCTATGAGCGTTGCAAACATGCGTCAGAGAAAAATGAACCCGAAGCCTAGGAATGGCGCGGGTTTTGGCAAGCGCGGCCTTTTGTGGTGATTTTGGGATGGATCGAACGCTGGACGGGAAGAGCGGGGCGAGGAAGCCTTGGGCCATGAGGATTGATGGCGTGGGCTGGGTGTCCCGGGTTGGGTTGCTGGTCGCGGTTGGGGTGGTGGCGGCACGGGTTGCGGCGGCGGACGCGCCGGATTCCCAGCGTGCGTTGCAGGATCTTCGGGCCTGGTTGCGCGTGCCGCGCGGTGAGCGGGGGGCGGTGGGTGCCGAGCGTTTCGCTGCGGTCGGGCTGACGCGCAAGGATGCGGGCACGGCGGCCGATCTGCTCTGGAATGACCGGTTGGAGGGCTTGCGGGAGAGTCGCCGGGCGGAAGTCGAGGCGCGCACGATCGAGCAATCCGGCAAGAAACTGCGGTGGGAGGTGGTCCGTTTCGGCCCCGCCGATACGGTTCCCAAAGGCGGACGAAGCCTGTTCATCTCGATGCATGGTGGCGGCGGGGCACCGGCCCGCGTGAACGACAGTCAATGGACGAATCAGGTGCGGTTGGCCCGGGGTTATGCGCCCAAGGAGGGCATCTATGTTGCGCCCCGCGGTCCGACCGACACGTGGAACCTGTGGCACGAAGCCCACATCGACGGGATGTTTGCCCGACTGATCGAGGATTATGTCGCGTTGGAATCGGTGAATCCGAACCGCGTCTATCTCATGGGTTATTCGGCGGGTGGGGATGGCGTCTACCAGTTGGCCCCCCGGATGGCGGACTGGTGGGCCGCGGCGGCCATGAGTGCGGGTCACCCGAACGAAACCCAGCCTTTTGGCCTGCGAAACGTGCCGTTCGCGCTGCAGGTGGGCGGTCAGGACTCGGCGTACCGACGCAACCAGATCGCGGTCGAGTGGGGTGAAAAGTTCAAGGCCCTGCGGGCAGCCGATCCGGGCGGGTACGAACATCTGGTGAAGGTTCCGCCCACGAAGGGGCACTGGATGGACCTGGAGGATCGGGTGGCGATTCCGTGGATGGAAGAGCGGTCCCGGCAACCGTTGCCGACGCGGGTGGCGTGGCGGCAGGACGACATCCTGCATCCGAGGTTTTACTGGCTTGCCGTCACCCTGGATCAGGCGCGAGCCGGACAGCAGGTGGCAGCCGTGCGGGAGGGACAGGCGGTGCGCATCGAGGCCTCCGACGTGAAGCGGTTGATCGTCCGTTGGAATGACGACATGGCGGATCTCGACCAACCCGTCCGCGTGACCTTGTCGGATCCACCGATGACGCTCCACGAGGGAACGGTGATCCGGACCATTGGGATGCTGGGCAAGACGCTCGAAGAACGGGGCGATCGGAACCTGATGTTCAGCGGCGAGTCAGAAGTCGTCATTCCGGTCCCCTGAGGCGTCCAGGCGCTGACGGGTGCGCCCTGGACGCGAACCCGTTTCCGGGCGGTTAGCCGGGCTGGAATCCGGCACGACGGAGGAGTTGGGTGATGTCGTCCGGGGTGGCCTCGATGCGGTGGGCGGCGGCGTAGAGGTCGGAGGCTTCGCATCCGTACCAGTGGCGTTTTGCTGGGGAACAGAGCCCGGCGAGATTGAAGGGTTCGATCAGGGTGCGGATTGTGTCGCGGGTTTTGGTCCCGGGTTCGTTTCCGGCCTGGGCGAGGCATTGGCGGAGGGCGGGTCCGAACACCGGATGGCTGCGCATGAGGAAACCAGGGGCCATCGATGGCCGGCCGAGGCGTCGTGCGGTCTCGGTATAAATGGCGGCCGTGAAGTAGAGCATCGTCAGTTCGCGGAAGGTGTCGAAGTCAGGCATCGCCCGGTACAGGGCCGCGATCAGTTCGAAGGTGATGTCGAGGTCGGCGAGGACCGCTTCGCCGTAGTGGGTGAAGTCCGGGGTGGCATCGGACTCCAGCAGGCGAGCGATCCGCTCGATGCCCAGCAGGGAGAGCGGGAACCCGGTGGAAAGGAGCGGATCCACGAAGCCGGCGGCGATGGGGAGCATGGCCCAGCGCGGGCCGGCGGCGCGGGAGGAGCGGAAGGACAGTTGCGGAAGATGGGTGAACGGACGGACGGGTTCCGAGCCGGCGAAGGCTTCGGCGATGGAGGGAAATCGTTCGAGGTGTTCGCGCCAGAGTTCGGCGGGAGACGTTGGTTGACGGGATTCGCGGCGACGGGCGAATCCGGCGCTGGTGAGGCCATTGTTGAAGCGGAGAACCCACATCCAGCCGGAGTCCCAGACGTGATGCAGCGCGGCGGCGTCGGGTGGGAACGGGGGCGTGCCGGAGGGCGGATGCAGGTCGGCCCAGAGCGGGACGTGGCGGAAGTGGGAGAAAACGGACTCCGTGCGGCGATGGGCGTCGGAGGTGGCTTCGGCGAGGCCGAGCGAACGGTGCAGGTAACCGCGGGGACCGGAGGCGTCGATGAGGAGTCGGGCGGTGGCGTGGAAGGGGCCGTCGGGGCTGCGACCCCGGAGATGGATCCGGTCGCCGGTGAACTCGGGTGGGTCGAGTTCGGTGGATTCGTGGACATCGGCCCCGAGACGGGCGGCTTCAGCGAAGAGGAAGGCGTCGAAGTCAGGCCGGTACCAGTGGGTGTCGGCAATGGGGTCCGAGGGACTGGCGGCGACGAGGAGTTCACCGACGCGATCCGGCGAGACGGACCAGGGGACGTCGACGGCGTGGTGGTAGAAGGAGAACCCCCGTTTGAGGCCGCAGGCGAGGTTCGGGTAGGTGGCCTGCCACGTTCCCCACCTGGCGAGCGGCTTGAGGGCCGGGAGACGGTAGCGGTCGGACAGTTCCTCGAGGATCAGGTTGGCGATGGGGGTCGAGGACTCACCGATGGCGAAACGCGGGTGACGATCGCGCTCGACGAGGAGGACGCTGCGGCCGAGTTGCCGGGCGATCTGGGCGAGGATCGCGCCGGCGAATCCGCCGCCGACGATGGCGAGGTCGTGGGTGGTGGAGTTGGAAGATTTCGGATTCAAGGTGGACGTGGAGGACAGGGTGACGGGTTTGGGTTTCGGTTTGAAGGGGAAGGTCGCGTGGACGGGGTGGTTTCCTGCCGAGGGACCGACGTGCTGAGAGGGGAATGGTGGCGGCTGGCGGATGGGCGGGCCCGCCTCAAACGGGGCGGCTACGTCCTTACGCCCGTTGCGGGGAAGTGAAAACCGGGCTCTGCTGGGGCCTATGAAGGTGATGTGCGTGGCAGGCTTGGCGGGCTTCGGTTGGATGGTCGGCAGCTTGGACGCGGGCACGCGATGGCCGCAGTTCATGGGAACGGGTGCATCGGGTTTGGAGGCCTCTGCGGAGTTGCCGACGTCCTGGGATATCGGCAAGGGCACCCATGTCCGGTGGAAAACGGCAGTGCCGGGATTGTCGCATGCCTGTCCGGTGGTCTGGGACGACCGGATCTACGTGGCGACGGCCGTGAAGCCGGGCGAGTCCGAATTGAAGGTCGGGTTGTACGGGGACATTGAGTCGGTGGATGAGAAGGAGCCCCAGCAGTGGCGGTTGCTGGCGCTGGACCGGGTGACGGGTCGGGTGGTGTGGAACACGCTGGGGTTGGAAGCGGTGCCGCGGGTGAAGCGCCATACGAAGGCGAGTCACTGCAACTCGACGCCGGCCACGGACGGACGGCGGATCGCGGCGTTGTTCGGGTCGGAGGGTCTGTTCGTCTTCGACATGGAGGGGAAGCGGATCTGGAAAAAGGACCTGGGTCCGCTGGACAGCGGATACTTCGACGTGCCGAGCGCCCAATGGGGCTTCGCGAGTTCACCGGTCATCCACGACGGCAAGGTCATCGTGCAGGCGGACGTCCAGAAGGGTTCCTTCCTGGCCGTTTACGACCTGGAGACCGGCAAGGAAGTCTGGAAGCAGCCCCGCAAGGATGTGCCGACGTGGTCAACCCCGACGGTGGTGGACTCGGCCGGCAGGAAGCAGATCGCGGTGAACGGATGGCATCACATCGGCGGCTATGATTTCGCGACGGGCCAGGAATTGTGGAAGCTGGACGGCGGCGGGGATATCCCGGTGCCGACGCCGGTTTTCGCCCACGGCCTGATCTACTTCACGAGCGCGCACGGCAAGGTGCGTCCCATGCGGGCGATCCGTCCGGAGGCGACCGGGGACATCACGCCGAAGGAAGTGGGCGGGACGAATGCAGCGATCGCGTGGGTCCACCCGCGTCAGGGGAACTACATGCAGACTCCGGTGGTGGTGGGCGACCATCTCTACGCATGTTTCGACGCCGGCATCCTGACGTGTTTCGAGGCGAAGACCGGCGCCATCCAATACAATGTCCGCGTGGTGAACGGGGGCGAAGGCTTCACGGCGTCGATGGTGTCGGACGGCAGGAACCTCTTCGTGACGTCGGAGAATGGAAACGTCTACGTCGTGCCGACGGGACCGAAGTTCTCGGTGGTGTCGACGAACCGGATGGACGAGACCTGCATGTCGACGCCGGCGATCGCGGGAGGGTCGTTGATCTACCGCACCCGCGGACATGTCGTGAGCCTGGGGAAGTGACCTCTCGCCCGCTGACCCTTACCCATGCAGCAGTGGTCTCACGCGGAGCCGCGGAGAGTGCGGAGGGAGAGGTCGGTCGCGAGCATTCCAGCGTCGGCAACCAATCACCCAGGGCTGATTGCCCAGTTGGCCATCCAAGTGTCTTTTCTCTGCGTCTCGGGGTCTCCGCGTGAACCTGTTCCCGCCGTCAACCGCATGGTTACGGCTTACGGCTGCGGTTTGGGGTTCCCCATGGGGAGCTTGAATCCGGAACGGGCCATGTGCGCCTTCATGGCGTCCTCGAAGGTCGGATACTTCTTGTACTGCGTGGGGGCCTGGAAGCGGGAGGCGTCGGGCGGGGTCCGTTCGAGAGCGATGGTCCGGATGGTGGCGTTGCCCTTGCCGTCCTTTGAACTGCTTTCAATGAGGGCGGGAAAGTTCCGTCGATCTGTCTGCTGCCAGACGATGCTGTTCTCGCCCTCGCGGGAAACCAGAACCACTCGGTGGAAGTCGACGCCGTCGACGGTCTCGGAACCGGCGGGCTTCGGGGTGCCCTTGCCACTCTTCAGGAACTCCAGATCCTCCTTCACGTTGTCGGGGAGGGGCGTCTCGACGACGGCCTTGAGGCCAGGGAGGACCATGGTGACGTTCCCGGTCGAGGCGTCGTAGATCGCGACGACCTGGTCGAGCCCAAGTTGTCGGATGATGAGGGCCATCCCGGGATTCGCCTGGGAGGCGGACGCGAGGCTGAGTTGGCAACGAAGCTTGTCGCCGAGCGCGGCAAACTGGCCTGGGATCTCCATGGTCTCCTCGCCGTTCTTGATGCTGATGGTCATGTCCGCCGCGAAGTCGGCACCGTCAGCGCTCGCCCGGATGGTGGCGGCGAGTGGGATCATCATGGCGAAGCTCTCGGCGGCCTTCTGCTGGGCGAAGGCGGGCCGACCGAGAAGGACCAAGGCGGCCAGGGCGAGGGCGGAACGAAGTTTTTGCATGGTGAAATGGCGCCGGACGGATTCGCGGACCCGGCTTTGTGGATGCCAACTTGCCTGTCACACCCGGGGCCGCCAAGCGGGGAGTTGGGGGTGGCTTCGTAGTCCCAAGTTTCAAGTTTCAGGTTTCAGGCCGGCTCGGATTGTAGCCGAAGAGGTGACGAGGCGGGAGCTGGGAACCGGCATCTGGAAACTGGGAACGGCCTGCTTCCTTGCCCCGCTTCGAGACGTCGTCCGGGGCGCCATCTGGAACCGGCGATTGGGTGATCGGTCCCTGTTCCCCGTACTCCCAACCAATTCTGGTGATATCGATGAAACGTTCCATTCCTCTGATCCTTGTCGGGCTGTCGGCCGGTTTTGCAGCGATGGCGGCGGTCGACGTGAGCAAGCTGCCGGCCGCCTCCACCCGCAAGGGGCTGAGCTATGCAAAGGACATCAAGCCCCTGTTCGAGGCCTCGTGCACGCGATGCCACGGCGAGGAGCGTCAGCGGGGTGGCCTACGGCTGGACACGCTCGAAGCCGTTCTGGCCGGCGGTGAGAACGGCAAGGTTCTGGTCTCGGGAAAGGGCCACGAAAGCGGGCTGGTGCTGGCTGTTTCGCAGTTGGATGAGGAGACGGCCATGCCGCCGAAGCGGGGTGGCGGTCGGGGCGGTCCGGGAGGACCCGGTGGGCCCGGTGGCGGGCGTGGGTTTGGTCCAGGCAACATCCTTTCCGGCCAGATGGTCACCCAGGGCGACGCGAACGCGGACAAGAAGCTGAGCAAGGACGAGTTCGGAAAGCTGGCGGACACGTGGTTCACGAAGCTCGATACTTCGCGGTGGATGACGGGCGATGGGATGCCACGATAGCCTCTGGGGCATGAACCGCATCGACCGGTTGATGGCGACCCTGCTCCTCCTGCAGGGCCGTCGCGTGATCACGGCGGAGGAGATCGCATCGCACTTCGAGATCCGCGTGCGGACCGTCTATCGGGACCTTGCGGCGTTGAGCGAGGACGGCGTACCGGTGGTGGCGGAGGCTGGGGTGGGATACTCGTTGCTGAACGGGTATTCCGTCCCTCCGGTCATGTTCACCGCCGAGGAGGCCAGCGCCTTGTTCATGGGCGGCGAACTGGTCCAACACCGGACCGATCGATCGCTCCAGGCCCCCATGCAATCGGCCCTGCTCAAGATCCGGTCGGCTTCGGAGGTCATGCGGACTTCTCCGTGCGGGAGTACATCGAGAAATGGCGCTCGGAGCATCTGGGGACGGAGGTGAAAGTCCGCGTCTCCCGTCCGGCCAGCGGACGATTCCGCCGGGCGTGGGTGGGAGCAATCGTCGAGGAGAAGTGGGATGGCGATTGGCTGCATCTGACGGTCCTCAGCGAGACGTGCGACTGGCTCGCCGGATGGCTGCTGGGCTTCGGGATGGAGTTGGAGGGGTTCGAGCCGGCGGAGCTGAGGGAACGTGTCGGCTCCATGGCGACCGAGGTTGCGCGACGGTACGGGATTCCCACACAGGCCGTACACCAGGGACACACTCTCCCATGCGCTTGGTTGCAGCCGTCGCCGGACGTGGAATAGGTCCTTCCAGACCGGGGAGGACGGGGCTTTCGCAGGATATCCAGCAAAACAAGGACAGCTTTGACAAACCTACAAAACTACGCTGCCATTCGTCAGTCTAAACAACGTTGGGAGGAAGATGCGCCTGCACGTTATCAAGGCAGACTCGATACTGAACTGGGATGCGTTTCACGACGTGTTCCAGGCCGAGTTTGGCTTCCCCGCTTACTACGGCAGGAATATGGACGCCTGGAATGATTGCATGAG
>CAIMMI010000111.1 GCA_903842505.1 uncultured Verrucomicrobiota bacterium
AGGGCATGACCCCGGTCAACTCAACGACCTATGCCTACAGCTTCACCAACCTTCCCTATGGCCCCATCCGGGCGTCCTGGGTGACCGGGCACGGGATCGCCGACACCGCTGGCACTCCGAATGCCTTAAGCGAAACCGATGCCGCCAACACCTGGCAATACACCCTGGTCGATCCCAACGCCCCCAGCCTCGTCCTCCGCCTCCCTGCGCCGGGACCCGTCCAACAACTCTCGTCCGTCGAAGTCCTGTTCTCCGAACCCGTCATTGGAGTCGATGCCGCCGACCTCCTCGTGAACGGCGTTCCAGCCCAGGCGGTCTCTGGCTTCTCAGCCGGTCCGTACCGGTTCACTTTTCCCGCTGCCGCACCTGGCCCGGTGGAACTCCGATTCGCCACCGGCCACGGGATCACCGACACCGGCATCCGCCCTCAGGCCTTCTCGGGGACAGGTTGGAACGTCACGGTCAACCCGAGCGTTGCGCCTCCCACGCTCCGCATCAACGAACTGGTTGCCGCCAATGCCACCGGAATCCTCGACGAAGACGGTGAGGAACAACCCTGGCTGGAAATCCAAAACTTCGGCACGTCCGTCATCAGCCTCGCCGGACTCGCCCTGACGGACAGTCGAAACGATCCCGGAGCCTGGACGTTCCCCAACCTTTCCCTCGGCCCGGGGCAGCACCTCGTTGTGTTCGCCAGTGGCAAGGATCGCACGACGCTCGCCGATGGCCGCCGACTCCACACGAGCTTCACGCTTTCCCGGCGCGGCGAGTACCTCGGCTTGTTCAACACCGAATCCCCGCGCCGACCCATCAGCGAACTCGTCGACGGCTATCCGCCCCAGCGCAACGACATCAGCTGGGGCCGACGCCCGGATGGATCCTGGGCCTATCACCGGACGCCCACTCCCGCCACGCCCAACTCGGGCGTGATCGTCACCCAGGCCTGCGACGAAGTCCGCTTCAGCGTCGAACGCGGCTACTTCACCGGCAGCTTCGACCTCGTCCTTTCCACCCCCACTCCCGGCGCGACCATCCGGTACACCCTGAACGGGTCTGATCCCAATCCGACCAACAGCGTCGTCTACGACGCCCCCATCCTGGTCAACCGGACCCTCGTCGTCCGCGCCACCGCCACGCGGGAGGGGTTCCTGCCATCGGAGACCCGCACCCACACTTACCTCGTCAACGCCTCCGTCGCCCAACGCAGCCTCCCCGCCATCTCCCTGGCCACCGCCACCAACCACCTCACCGGCCCCACCGGAATCGTCGGCATGCAGGGTGGCACCCGGGACGCCGGTGGCGCCTGGACCCGCCGACTCGCCACCGACTACTACAATCCGCTCAATCGCGGCCCCGCCTGGGAACGCCCGGTGTCCGTCGAATTCCTCCATCCCGCGAGCAACGGCGAGTTCCAGGTCGACGCCGGCCTGCGCCTCCACGCCTCCGACTACTTCCGCCCGCGCCTCACGCCCACCAGCAAGTTCTCCTGGCGCCTCTATTTCCGCGGCGACTACGGCCAGGGCCGACTCCGCTACCCGCTCGTCCCCGTCTCGCCCATCGACGAATTCGACGCCCTCGTCTGCCGTGCTGGATCCAACGACCTCAATCCATTCGTCCGCGACGAAATGCAACGCCGCCTCTTCGCCGACTGCGGTCAGGTCTCGGCCCGCGGCACCTTCGCCGTCCTATTCCTGAATGGCCGCTACTCCGGTTACTACAATCCCGTTGAACGGATCGAATCCGACTTCCTTTCCATCCACCATGGCGGCACGGATTCCTGGGACGTCCTCTCCCAATCGGGAGTCCTCGACGGCGACCGCCTCAGCTTCGACCAACTCATCGCCGCAGCCCAGACGGGTACCGCCACCGACAACGCGTGGTACCAGGCCATGACCCGGCGCCTCGACGTCACCAACTTCGTCGATTACCTGCTCGTCAACGCCTACGGCTACAACGGCGACTGGCCGGGCAACAACTGGCGAGCCGCCCGGGAACGCCGCGAGGGTGCCCTCTGGCGCTACTACATCTGGGATGCCGAATGGTCGTTCGGCTTCGGCGGGCGCGCGATCACCGGAAACACCTTCACCGAACTGGGCGGAACCGACATCGGCACCCTCTACTCCCGACTGCGGCAGCATCCCGAGTTCCGACTGCTTTTCGCTGACCGCGTGCACCGCCATCTCTTCAACGGCGGCGCCCTGACCGAGACGAACGTCGTCCAGAAATTTGCCGAGACGACCGCGGGCTTGAACACCCTCATCCCGGGGATCGATCGATCCATCACCAATACCTGGACCCGAAGCCGGCCTGCCCAACTCCGGTCCCACCTGGTCGGCCAGGGCCTCTTTGCCTCCTCCAATGCCCCCGCCTTTCGGCAGTTCGGCGGCGGCGTCCCGGCCGGATTCATCCTGTCGATGACCAACCTCTCGGGCGACATCTGGTTCACCACCGACGGCACCGATCCCCGCGCGCCGTTCACCGGCGAGATCACCGGGCGCAGCACCCGCTACCTCTCCAACTCGCCACCTGCGCTCGCCAACTCCGTCACCATCCGTGCCCGTTCCCTCCAGGGCTCAACCTGGTCCGCCCTCACCGAAGCCACCTTCTCGATCGGAACCCCCGGAACTCCCGTGCGTATCGCCGAGATCCAGTTCGATCCCCCGGGAGGATCCGCCTACGAATTCGTTGAACTCCGGAACCTCGCCGGCCGCTCGATCGATCTCTCCGGATTCAACTTCGAGGGCATCGATTTCCGGTTCCCCGCGGGAAGCACCCTGCCTGCGCGTGCCGTCTGGCTCCTCGCTTCCAACAACGATCCTTCCGCCTTTGCCACCCGCTACCCGGGTGCAACCGTCGTGGGCTACTTCGCCGGTTCGCTCAACAACGCCGGCGAAGCCCTCGTCCTCCGCGACGACAACGGCGCCCTCGTGGATCGGGTCCGCTTCCGTCCCGACCGCGGATGGCCCACCGGAACCGCCGGCTCCGGCCGCTCCCTCGAACGGGTCCGCTTCGACCTCGATTCCAGCGATCCCGGCGCCTGGATCGTCTCCAACCTCATCGGCGGCAGCCCAGGCGGTGCCATTCCACCCACCGCCCCTCCGGCCGCCATCCGCATCGACGAGGTTTTCGCCTCCAATGAAGGCCAGATCCTCCGCGGGAACGGGACCCCGGATTTCGTCGAACTCCTCGGTCTCCAGGCGTTGACCGACCTCTCCAACTGGTCCGTCTCGCGGGCCGACCGCACCAACCGTGTCGTCCTGCCTGCCGGGACCCGACTCGAACAAGGCGATCGCCTGGTGGTTTGGTTTGGTGAAGCGGCGCCGGGCGACCTCGCCACCGGCGTCCGCCTCGATTCCAGGTCCGGTGTCGTCGTCGTGCAGGATGCCGTCGGGAGCCGCCGCGCGGTCTTCGCCTACGGGCCTCAAGCCAGCGGTTGGTCCGTCGGCTTACCGCCCGCGGGTTCCGCGCCCGCCTTGCTCTCGCCCACGCCTGGCGCTCCCAACATCGCCGCAGCAACCGCCCCGCTCGCCCAGTTGTCCCTCAACGAGTGGCTCGCCAATCCCGTCTCGGGCGAGTCGGACTTCATCGAACTTTTCAACCGTCACGACCAACTCCCGGTCTTCCTCCCGGGAGTGTTCGTGGCCGTCTCGAATTCTCCCGCCCAGATCCTCCTGCCCGCCGCCATCGCTCCCCGCAGCTTTGCCGGGTTCAAGGCCAACGAAGGCGGCGAACCCGACGAATTGCCGTTCCGGCTTCCTGCCGATGGCAACCGCATCCAGATCCTGTCCGATGCCGGCATCGTCCTGGAGGAAGTCCGTTACACCAACGCGCTCGAAGGCGTCGCGCAGGGAAGGTTCCCGGACGGATCCACCAACGTCGTCCAACTCCCCCTCGGCGGAACCCCCGGCGAACCCAACCTGCTCATCCCACGCGCCGGTCCGCGTCTGAGCGAGCTGTTCGCGGCCTCCACCGGAAACGCGAATGCATCCGACCTCCGACGCGATTGGATCGAACTCGCCAATGTCTCCGCAGCGGCGACCAGTCTCGTGGGCTGGCGGATCGTCCTGGCCGAACCCACCCGCCAGTCGTGGACGATTCCAACCGGCGTCCAGATCTCCGCCAACGGTCACCTCCGCGTCTTCGCCGACCCGACCTCCCCACCCAGCGTCGCGGCAGGCCCGATCCTGAACCTCGGATTCGCCCTCCCCGATTCCGGCGGCACCGTGGAACTCGTTGCCACCAACGGCGTCACCCGCGACCGCCTCAACTTCGGTCCCCAACTCCCGGGCCGCTCCGTGGGTCTGAACCCCGCCACCACCAACTGGGCCCTCCTTGAAACCGTCACGCCCGGACGCACCAACGCACCCGCCGCCCCGCTCGCCAACGGCGATTTCGTCCGCATCAACGAGTGGTTGGCGTTGTCGACCAACTCCCCGGACTTCATCGAACTCCATAACGCCTCCGAACTGCCGGTCGACCTTTCCAACTGGCGTCTCACCGACGACCCCTCGATCGCCGGCGTGAACCGGTTCCGCATCAGCCCGCTTTCGTTCATCGGTTCGTTCGGTTGGCTCAGCTTCACCGCCGATGGCAATCCTGGCGACGGCCCCAATCACCTGCCATTCCAACTCGCCGCCACCGGCGAGACCCTGCGCCTCTACCGCCCGAACTCAAACCTCGTGGACAACGCCACCGTGTTGCCCGTCGATGCGGGCACCGCCGCCGGGCGCTTCCCCGACGGCAGTACCAGCCTGCTCTTCCTCGCCCAGCCCACCCCGGGCTCCGCCAACCTGGCCAACGTCGACGCCGACAACGATGGCCTGCCCGACGCCTGGGAACTCGCGAACGGACTCGACCCAGCCGTCCCCGGGGATGCCCTCCTGGATCCGGACAACGACGGCCGCTCCAACCTCGACGAATGGCGCGCCGGCACGAATCCCCGCGATGCCACCTCGGTCCTCGCCCTCGCAGTCACACTCAACGCTCAGCTCGTCCAGGTCGGCTTCACCGCCGAGCCGGATCGATCCTATGCCCTGCAGGCCCGCGAATCCTTGGCCGCCGCGTGGGTGACGATTGAAACCGTGCCCGCCGCCGCGGGGCGCCGCACCCTCCAGTTCCAGATCCTCCCCGAGGCCCAGGCCACCCAACGCCTCTACCGCGTTGTGACCCCGGCCCCCTGATCCAAGTCCCGTGCCCTCCTCCTCCCACATCTCCCATCGCGATCGCCCTGTGGAAGGCTTCTTGCGCCTCCTCGCGTTCATCGGGC
>CAIMMI010000112.1 GCA_903842505.1 uncultured Verrucomicrobiota bacterium
GAACGCAGGCTTGATTCCGACGGATCAGCGGCACGGGCCAGCCAACACCCGATCATGACTGAAGCTAGGAGAAGGACCCGTGCGAAGGATTAGGAGAGTTCATATCTGGGAGCTTGGGCGCTCTGGGAATCCGGACGTTTTTCTAGACCGATCCTTTCTTATGGCAAGGGGAATGTTGGAAAATGTCATAGACCGTTCTTAATCACGCCCCGGGGCCACGACTTCTCCACAGCCCGACCAGGTTCTTGCCGGACTCAGCACTGCTTACACCGAGGGCAGAAGGGAAATCGCGGAACGCATCCCTACGAATCCATCGTGATCTTTCGCTCCATCCGGGGCTCTTCTCCATTCGTGAACTCCATCCCACGGATCACGCCGTGCGCTATCGTCTGTCGGTGCTCCGCACCTTCCTGATCGGGGCGTGGTTCCCCTCGCCCGTACTCGTACTCAGCCCGAAGGGCGGTACTCGTACTCGAATCCCGGGGTCCACGTCCCAAAATGAACCCCGCACCCTGAAAGGGTGCGTAGAATCCCCTCGGTGTCGGGAGCGCTATCGGAATCGAACAACGTGGCGACCCGATTCCGACACCGACGGGACGGAAAAGGGTAGGCCGGACGGCGGACCAATTCCCCGATCTGGATACGCCCTTTCAGGGCTCGTTCCCGGATTGGGGCTGTGCTCCCGGGGCGGTACCCCGGGCTATCTTCGCACGCCCCGTTGGGGCTCACTTCCCATCCGGTTCGTCCGGGGCTCTTCCCCATTTGTGAACCCCATCCCACGGCTGATGCCGTGGTCTATCGTCTGCCGGTGCTCCGCACCTTTCCGATCCACTCGACTTCGCCTCCCGTTCGTACTCGTACTGCCACCTGGGTCGCGCGAAAGGAACTCCTAGAACAATCCCTCGTCACGCTCCCTGTCGGTCGGCGTCGCCTACGGCGCAACCGGGGCATCGTCCACTGGATGGGACGCCGCCTCACGCTGGCCGAGGAGACGTTCATCGGCCTCTGCCGTTCCGCGACCGAAGGCTGGGAGGATCAGCCCTCGAGCGCAGGGTAATCGGTGTAACCCTTTGGGCCGGGCGCGTAGAAGGTGTTTTCGTCCGGCACGTTCAACGCCGCGTGGCGACGCAGTCGCTCGGGCAGGTCCGGATTCGCCAGGAACGGCACCCCAAACGCGATCGCATCCGCCCATCCCTCCGCCAGCGCGCGCTCACCGGATTCCCGGGTAAACCCGCCCGCGGAGACGATGTTGCCCCGGTAATACGGCCGGAGTTCACGGGGTCCCACGCCCTCCTTGGCCCCATGCGCCACATCCTGGGCCGTCACCCGAGTCACGTGCGCGTAGGCCAGCCTCATCGAATCCAGTTCCTTCAGCACATGCCCAAACGTCTCCAAAGGATCCGAATCGTGCATGTCGTTGAAGACACCCCCCGGTGACAACCGGATGCCCACCCGGTCCGCACCCCAGACGCCCACCACCGCTTCGGTCACTTCCAGCGTCAACCGCACCCGGTTCTGCACCGAACCCCCGTAGTCATCTCCGCGCCGGTTCGTGCCATCGCGAAGGAACTGGTCCAGCAGATAGCCATTGGCATTGTGGATTTCCACGCCGTCAAAGCCCGCCTCCTTCGCCAGGCGCGCCCCGTGGACGTACTCAGCAATCGCCCCCGGAATCTCGCTCCGTTCCAAAGCCCGCGGCACGACGTAGTCCTCCATCGCGGTCCCCGTGAAGATCTTCCCCTGGGGTTTGATCCCCGACGGCGCTACCGGCAACCCGCCATCGGGCTGGTACGACGGATGCGAGATCCGGCCCACATGCCAGAGCTGAAGCAGGATCCGCCCGCCGGCTGCGTGGACGGCACTCGTCACCCCACGCCAGCCTGCCACCTGAGCCGCGGTGAAGATGCCGGGCGTGTTCGGGTAACCGAAGCCCTGCGGCGAAACCGAAGTTGCTTCGGCAATGATCATCCCTGCCGACGCCCGCTGACGGTAGTACTCGGCGTTCAAGGCCACGGGTACGTTGCCCTCGGCTGCCCGGCAGCGGGTCAACGGAGCCATCACGATCCGGCTCGGAAGGGCAAGGGCTCCCAGCTGGACGGGATCAAACAGGGTCGGTGTTTTGTTCATGAAGTCTGTCTTCGGGGTCGTCGCCTGCTGCAATGGCCGCCGCTCCTACGGATCCGGAGCTTCGCGAACAGCAAACGACCACCGCCCCTCAATACTCCGCCGGACACCCTTGGAACAACCCCTTCTTCCCCGCCCGGAATGATCCGACCCCGAGGAACGGCTCGACGGACTCTTGCCACACCCCTCGATGGAGGCTTTTTCCAGATAGACCCTCGGGAGCGGGAAGCATCCTGACACGCCCCCCCGCTTCCAGCGGAGCGGCAACGTCCTCATTGTCCTCCGAAGCCCTTTTCCAATGGCGACGAGGACGTCGCCTCCCCGTTCCTGTTCTCAGGCGGAGGCAGTGTCGAGCTGCGCCCGAGGCATTGGCACTTCGGGATTTCGGATTGCCGGCGGGCGGCATCCCGGATACCAATTTTCCCCGAGACGGGTCGGAAAACCGTCCGGCAGCTTCGGTTGTGGGTCACTTGTCCCGTTCGACACATCGCCGTTTCAATCGAGTCATCGAGCGATCCCTTTATACATGCCAGATCCGAACGAAGAATTCTGCAGCCTGAGCGATGCCTTTTGCTCCCGGTATCGCTGCCAGCCGGATGACTTCGTCCGAAAGGCATTTTGGAAAACCCTGCCGGCGAAGGTCTGGATTCCCGCAATGCTGATCGGTGGACCGGCCAACGAGCGTTTCCACCAAGACCTCGAGATCCTCGCCAGTCTGGCGGAGGCCCAGTCTCCCGAGGACCTGAATCACGCAATCGACGATCTGCTCGGGGTCCAGGATATGGACCGCAGCCGGCTCCGGCGCTGGTTCGGGATCCGGGTCTCCGCGATGCAGATCCGCGAACTCATGTCACCGCTGCTGGCCAAGGTCCGGCGCAGCCCAGCACCCGCTATTCAGGCCCCAGTCTCCCGGCCACCGGGCAGCCAAACCAGCCCAGCCCCGGTCAAAGGCAGCGCCGAGTCGGCGACCCAACGGCTTCGTCAGGCCATGCGGATCCATGCGGCCGTCATCGTGGGCACGCCTCTGCCGCAGGTGTTGGCGTCGGAATACCTTACCCTTCGCCAGTTGCAGGAATTCCTGTCCGAGTACTCAAACCTCCGCCCGGAGATGACCTTCCTGCGGACCTACCTCCGCGAGCAGGAGGAATTGACCCGACTCCGCGAGCAAGCCGGACCGAACAACCGGTTCAAGGCGTCGTAGCGGAATTGGCCGGACGGACTGAATCCGCCGGAACCCGTGGGGAGTCGTCCGCATGGCCGCGCCCGGACTGGCCCGGCGCAGGTTTTGCGCCTAGCATCCCGGCCATGTCCGCCGCCATGCCGCTTCTGGAGATCCGACGGGTGACCAAGTCTTACCGGCCACCCGGCGGCTCCCCACCCATCTCCGTGCTCCGGGACGCCTCGCTCACGGTCCAGGCCGGTGAATCCGTCGCCATCATCGGGCCCTCCGGTTCCGGGAAAAGCACGCTGCTCAACCTGATCGGTGGACTCGACCAACCCGACGACGGTTCTGTCCTCCTGGATGGCGTTTCCGTTTCGCAACTCGGCGAAGCCGCCCTCGCCCAAATGCGCCGGGACCGGATCGGGTTCGTCTTCCAGTCCCACCATCTCCTGCCCCACTGCTCCGTCCTGGAGAATGTCCTCGTCCCGGTCCTCGCCGACCATTCCTCCACGGATTCCGCCGTCGAGCAGCGCGCCCGTCACCTTCTGGAGCGCGTCGGCCTCGGCGACCGCATCCATCAGCTTCCCGGTCGTCTCTCCGGGGGCGAACGGCAACGCGCTGCCGTGGTCCGGGCCATCATCCGCCGCCCGGCCCTGCTTCTCGCCGACGAACCCACCGGCGCCCTCGACCGGGCCTCAGCCCTCGAAATCGGGCGCCTGCTCGCCGACCTCAACGGCATCGACTCGGTCACGCTCCTCGTCGTCACCCATTCCCGCGAACTGGCGGGGCAGCTCGGTCGCATCGTCGAGATGCGCGACGGTCAACTCGTGGAAGCCTGATCGCCCCGAATCCCATGCGCGCCCATCGCCTCCTCTTCCGCAGCCTCGCCTTCCACGCCCGCTCGCACCTCGGAGTCGTGCTCGGTGCGGCGGTGGCCACCGCCGTCCTCGTCGGGGCCTTCGCCGTTGGCGATTCCCTCCAGGCCAGCCTCCGGCAGCGCGCCCTCTCCCGACTCGGCAAGATCCACGCCGCCTACGACGGACGCGACCGCTTCTTCGAGGCCGATCCGGGCGGACCAGCCCGTAACCCGGAGCATCACCCGGACGGACCCTTGGATCCGCCGGATCCCACAGGAATGATCCGGGCCAACGTCCTGCGATTGCCCGGCCTCGTCGCCCGGCAGGACGGCAGCGCCCGGGCGAACCGGATCCAGGTCCTCGGCGTGGACGCCGCCTTCCTTGCGCTGGCCACGAGTGCGGTGCGGGAGACCCCGGCCGCCGGCGAGGTCTGGCTCAATCAGGCCCTCGCCACACAACTTGCTGCGAAGGCCGGCGAAACCCTCGTCTTCCGCCTCCACAAACCCGGCGCCCTCTCCCTCGATGCCATCGTCTCGCCTCGCGACGACGCCAGCATCGCCCTGCGCCTCGTTGTGTCCCGGATCCTCTCCGATGCGGAACTCGGCGGGTTCAATCTGGGCGTCGGGCAGGAAGCCGCGCTCAACGCCTTCGTCCGACTCGAATCCCTCCAGGTCGCCACCTCGCTCCAGGGTCGCGCCAACGTTTACGTCGTCGGTGGAACCCCGGTCGGCCAGGACGAAAAACGCATCCGTGACTTCGTCGCCTACACGGACGAGGACATCCAAGACCACGCCACGCTCGAAGACCTCGAGTACACCGTCCGCCCCCTTCGACCTGGACCTACCGAAAGTGGCGGCGAAGCCCCGCCCGCTTCGATCGAGTTCAGCACCCGCCGCATCTTCATCGAACCCCCGGCCGAGAACGCCGGCATATTCAGGCTGAAGGGCGGCGTCTGGGGCACTCCCGTTCCGATCAGCACTTACCTCGTCAATCAACTCGGTGCCAACGGCCGCTTCGCGCCCTACTCGATGGTCACCGCCGCCGGCGCGCCCTACACCCCGAGCGACATGGCCGACGACGAGATCCTCATCAACCAATGGCTCGCCGACGACCTCCGCATCGGCCCGGGCGATCGCCTGATGATGACCCACTACGACGCCGACAGCGCCTCCAGCCTCGTCGAACGGACCAACTCCTTCCGCGTCCGCGCCATCGTGCCCATGAAGGGCCTGTGGGCGGATCGCACGCTGATGCCGGAATTCCCTGGCCTCGCCAAGGCCGAGAGCACGCATGACTGGGACGCCGGCTTCACGCTGGTCCACAAGATCCGTGACCAGGACGAAGCCTACTGGAAGCAATGGCGCGGCACGCCCAAGGCCTTCGTCACCGAACGCGCCGGCCGCCGTCTGTGGACGAACCGCTTCGGCAGCCTCACCGCCGTCCGCTACCTCCAGAACGATCCACAGCGGATCAACGAAACTCTCCCGGAGCTCCGCGGGATCATCCGGCAACGCCTGGATCCAAAAGTGTTCGGTCTCGTCCTCCGTCCCGTCCGTGAGGAAGCCCTCCTCGCCGCCCGCACCGGCACCGCCCAGATCTTCGCCGGACTGTTCATCGGGTTCAGCCTGTTCATCATCTTCTCCGCCCTGCTCCTCACGTCGCTCCTGTTCCGATTCGGACTGGAGCAACGCGCCCGTGAAGTGGGAATCCTGCTGGCGCTCGGATGGTCGCGCGGCCGGATCCGCGGGCTCCACCTTCGCGAAGGCGCGATCCTCGCCGTCCTGGCTGCCATCCCGGGAACGTGGCTCGGCACCCTCTACGCCCGCGGATTCCTCTGGGGACTCAACCACGTCTGGAGCGATGCCGTCGCCGGAACCACCCTCTACTACTCCGCGACGGCCGTAGCCCTGCTCGGAGGCAGCATCGGGGGAATCGTGATCGCCGTCCTGACCCTGGCCTTCGCACTACGGAATCTCGCCCGCCGACCCGCCCGCGAACTCCTCAACGAAGGCGCCGTCGAAGCCCCCGAGGGAATCCTCGGCAGCCAACCCGCCCGTTGGATGCGCTTCCTTCCCGCAGCGGCTGTCCTTGCCGCCATCGGCCTCGGCTTCGCCGGCACGCGCCTGCCCACCCACCAGCAACCCGCCACCTTCTTCGGGGTCGGTGCCCTGCTCCTCACCGCCGGAATCCTCGCGCTGCGCCGACGCTTCCTCGCTCCCGTGCCCCGCACCGACGGCCTGAGCCGGAGCGCCTTCACCTGGCGTGGCTCCAGCCGCCAGCCGACCCGCTCCGCCGCCACCGTCACGCTCCTCGCCTCCGCCACGTTCATCGTCGTCGCCGTCGCCGTGTTCCGGATCGAGGGCCGCCTCGACGTGGATCGCCGCGCGGGCAGTGCCGGTGGCTTCGCCTTCTGGGGCGAATCCGCGCTTCCGATCCTCAAGGACCTCAATACCGAGGCCGGCCTCGAAGCCTACAACCTCGCTCCGACCCAGGTCGAAGGCGCCTCCTTCGTCGGCCTTCGCCTCCGCGATGGCGACGACGCCAGCTGCCTGAACCTCTCGCTGACCACCCGCCCCCGCATCCTCGGTCTGGATCCCAAGGCCTTCGCCTCCCGCGGCGCCTTCAGCTTCGCGGGACTCGCCAAGGACCTCTCCGTCACGAACGGATGGATGGCCCTCGAACGTCGCGCCGACGACAACACCGTTCCCGCCATCGCCGACGTCGCCTCGCTGCAATGGGCCCTCAAGAAGAAGGTCGGGGACACGCTCGAACTCCAGGACGGCCAGGGAAAACCCTTCCAGGTCCGCATCGTCGGCGCCGTCGCCCAAGGCATGCTCCAGGGCAACCTGATCATCCACGAACGCGAGTTCTCCCGCCTCTTCCCCGCGGAATCGGGCTATCGGGTTCTCCTGGTCGACGCCCCGGCTCAACGACGCGATCTGATCCGCGCCAACCTCAGCCGCGCCCTCGAGGACACCGGACTCTCCCTCACCCCGACCGTCGATCGCCTCAACCGGTTCAATGCCGTCCAGAACACCTACATCGGCACCTTCCAGGTCCTCGGTGGTCTCGGCCTGCTCCTCGGTAGCATCGGCCTCGGCATCGTCGTCCTCCGCAATGTCCACGAACGCCGCGGCGAGATCGCCATCTTCCGCGCGGTCGGATTCGACCCCGGCACGGTGCGCGGCCTGATCCTTCGCGAACACTCCGTCCTCGTTCTGCTGGGCCTCGGCCTCGGTTGCCTCTCCGCAGGCATCGCCGTCGCCCCGCTCCTCACCAACGGCACCGGCCTCCCTTGGTCCACCCTGCTACCCACCCTCGCTGCCGTCGCCCTCAACGGACTGTTCTTCACCTGGATCGCTACCCGGCACGCCTGCCGCGGCGGCGTCATCGACGCCCTCCGCGGGGAATGATCCCACCGGACGCCTCACAGGGTGGGGCGAGACTCTGTCGAGCCGTTCGAGAGTTTGAAGTTTCAAGTTTCAAGTTTGAAGCCGGACTCCCCTCGTACTCGTACTCAGCCCGCAGGGCGGTACTCGTACTCGATCCCAACCAACTCCCAACCCCCACACGCCAACCCATCGCTTCGAGTACGAGTAGGAGTACGATCCTCGCCAAACCCTACACCCCCGGCGGGGCTGGCCTCTCCATCTGGTCTGGCATCTGGAATCTGGCGACTGGGAACTTCTCATCCGGCTCGTGGGGACACTCCCCGGGGATCAGAACCGGATGGCCGTCCGAAGCCCAACCACCCAGGCATCCGGCACGCCGACCTGCCCACCGGGATGCCGGATCCATTGCAGGTCCGGCTGCAGGTGGAACCAGGGCCGGACCACGAGGTCGTATAGGACCTCCACCACCAGCTCCTCACCCGGTTCGGCTTCACCCAAGGCGGTGGCCTGACGCTGGGTACCTGCTCCCGTCCTCGTCCAGGCCAGACCGGCCGCCAAGGCGTCTTCGCCGCGCCCAGGCACCCAACCCGTAGCGCTGAGCCCTGCCTCCGCATACAGGTCGACCGGGTTCCGATCCTCCGGGGCCCATCCCATCCGCGCGAATCCTTCGACGCGCGGTCCATCGTCGCCGCCTTCGCGCTCGGCCCAAAGCGTCTGGTCCGCCAGCAGGTAAAGCCCGCCGTTCCCTGAGTGTGTGGGCTGGCCCGAAAGATCGCTGGCCGCGAATCGCCCCGAGTGGAACCACAATCCCCCACGGATCACGCCCGGCAATCGCCCCCGATGACGAAGTCCCACCTCCCACAACCCGAACGCGCCCTCGTCAAACCGGACACGATAACTGTGCGGATTGACCGGCCTTCCCGCGGAATCATAGGGCTCTGGGTTCCCGTCGAAGACCGCCGCGTTGATCCAGAAGTTGGTCGTCGGCTGCACTCCAACCAGCACTCCGGGCGCCGTGAAAGGATAACCCGTGGAAGGCACGTTCATGGCTGTGAATGGCGGCCATCCGAACGCGCCGTTCTGGAGGGAATCCGCCAACTCGCTCCGCACGAAATCCTGCTCCGGACTCAGCATCCCCGCACGAATCCGGAACCCTCCCTCCGGGCTCTCCTGCTGCAACCAGAGTTCATAAAGCCGGATCGAATCGTACGCATCGATGTCACTGACCGGCCCGAAGTCGCCGATCTGACGATTGCTGAGGCTTCGCCCGAATGGATAGAGCGCCCAGAGATGCGCTGTCAGACCGGACCAGAGGCCCACGCGGGGTCCATCCAACGAAACACCGGCCTCCGCCAGACCTTCCACCGTATCGAGGCTTCCAAGATGCCCCTGCCAGACCCGGCGGTAATCCAGTGTCAGGAATCCTTCGACATCGATTCCCTGCTGCGTCCACGACTCGGGCACCAAACCTGCCGATTTCAGCAGATGCGACTCACCCGCCACGGACTGGTGCGTAGGCAGCACGGGTTGGCATGCCAACCGATCACCCGCGAAACCCAGCCATCCAGCATGGATTAGGACCGAGAGCCACCCGCACAGAGCCAACCTGGGGCGTCTGGTCGATGATTTGGGCGCAAGCCGCGACATCGGTAGGGACGGTCCGGAGATTCCCCTCTGGGAACAAGCCCGTTTCCTCAATGCCTCCCAAGCATCGGACTTCCGGCGGTGGGGCGAGACGTCGAGCCGTTCCTCAAGAGTTTGAAGTTTTCAGTTTCAAGTTTGAAGGGGGAGCCGGCCTTGAATCTTGAATCTTGGGACACCCCAACGGCTCGTGTGGACACTCGCCCCACCTCAATTCCCCCGTTGCGCCAGCAGGTAGGCCATCAGGTTCACGAAGTCCGTCTCCGAAATGGCCTCGGCGAAGTTGTCCGGCATCAGCGACAGGTCGCTCTCGCGACGCTCCGCGATGTCCGCACGTGCCACCGTCATCTCGGCACCGACCGCATTGGCCAGGATGACCTGCGCCCCGTCGTCGCGCCGGAACAACCCGGCCAGGCTGTCCCCCGACTTCAACGTGAGGATCGTCTGGCGGAACGCGTGGTCGACGTTCCGGTTCGGATCCAGGATGTCCTCGCACAGGCGCTCCGCACCCCGGTTCCCGATGCCCGTGAGTTGCGGACCCACCAACCCGCCCTTGCCCTTCAATTGATGACAGGCCGCGCACTGCTGCTCGAAGACCTGCGCCCCCAGCGACGAACGCGCTGATCCAGACCGCGATTCCCACAACTGCCGCCGCGCCACCACCAACTTCTCCCGCGCCTCGTCCGAACGCGGCAGACCGCGCACCGCCTTCCCGATTCGCGCCTCGGCGTCCGGCACCCGCGCCGCCACCAGTCGCCCGCCGATTCCCGACACCTGCAACAACCGCGCCGGCGCCTTGCCCTGCTCAACCGCTGCCAGCAATTCCGCGGCGCCGTCGGGACTCGACACCAGAACCTCCGTCCACCGCACCTGCAACCGTTGCGGCACCGTCTTCAGCCTCGCCAGAACTGCCGCCCGCGCCGCAGCCGACCTCGAAGCCGCCAGGATTTCCCCCAGTTTCTCGGTGAACGCTCCCGGTTCCCGCAGATCCTGGAACCGCTCCGTCAACACCCCGGCGCTCGCTCCATCCGACAACGTCATCGACGCCCGCGCCGCCGCCAGGCGGAAGTCCGGATCCTGCAAGCGGTCGACCGCGATCGCCCGCAGCGATCCCTCCCGGTCCTTCAGGCCCAACCGCGCCGCCAGGTCCGCCGCCGCCGCGCGCCGCTCCGTTGCCACCCGCAATCCCACCGTCGGCAGCTTCAACACCTCCGGTTCGAATCGCGCCACCGCAATCCACGCATACGCCGCGGCCGTATCGCCATCCACCAACTCGAACACCACCCGCTTTCCCGCATGCGCCGAGAGGTCCCACTGCACCCGCTGACCCGTGTCATTCCGCGGCGCCGGCGCTTCGATCAACACCGCTTCCGTTGTCGCATCCCGCAACCGCGCGACGTTGTAGCCCTGCCGCGGCTTGTCCGGGTAGCCGTCATGCCCGCAAAGCCAGAACGCCAAAGCCACCGGCGCCACAAACGGCGACGACCTCAACGAACCCGTCAACGACTCTCCCCGCGGAATGCTCGAAAGCACCGACCCCTTCGTGCCGTCCGCGAACGGACGCTCCTGCAGGTCCCACGGGCTCGCCGTGGGATTCTTCGGCAGCGGCACATTGCTCCATCCCGCCGTCGGATCCCCCGCCCCCAGCAGATCCGCCGCAAGCGCCGCTCCCCACTCCCGCACCACCGCCGGCAAGGCAATGCCCCGCTGCTGCAATCCCTGCTCCACCGACTGGAACAACCCGAACTGCACTGCCGCATCGCCTCCGTGCTGCGCCCGCGCCAACTCCACCAACCGCCCCAACCCGGACTCCGGCGCATGACGCGCCGCATGCTTCAACACATCCGCCGCCGTCGGTCCACCCGCCTTCGAAAAGCGGGGCAACTCCCGCATCAGGAAAGCGCTCGATTCCGTCGACGCCACCGCGATCGCGACGTCCGCCAGCACGCGCACTTCCGCATCGGTCCATTTGCCAGACGCCAGCACGGCGTCCATCACCGACTTCACCTGCATCTGGTCCCGCAAGGATTTCCTGAGGACATAGGTCAGGTGCGTGTCCTTCGGATCCACCGAGGCCAACGCCTTCAAGATCTCCCCGATGCTCCCACCGTTCAACCCATGGCCCAACCCCTCCGCCGCACAGCGGCGCACCAACGCGTCCGGATCCCCGATTCCCCGCAGCAGGATCTCCTGCGCCGCTTCCGCCAGCACCGTCGGAATCCGGAGCGGCCGACCCGCCCGATACTGGATGTCCGTTGCCATCCGCTGCGCATGCACCCGTACCAACGCATCCGGACTGGCCGCCGCCGCCTTCAACAACGCCCCGTCCTGAGACCCGACCCGCTGCAGCATCCACAGGGCATGCACCCGTTGGAACGGGTTCACCGGCTTCTCCGCCGCTGCCCGGATCGCTCCCAGCGCCCTCGTCCCAAAACGGTCGTCCAACTCCTCCATCGCCAGCAACCGACGCAACAGGCTCGGCGACGCCAATTCCCCCACCAGACCTTCGGCCGTCGTTGCCAACGCACCCGGCCGCAGCTGCGCCTTTCCATCTTCCCCGGTGTAGACCACGCGCCACAACCGACCCCGCTCCCGGTCCCGACCCGGATGCTGCAACGGCACTTCGTAGTGCCCGATGATCCGGTTATAGAAGTCCGCGATGTACAACGCTCCGTCCGGCGCCAGACAGGTGTCCACCGGCCGGAACCACGGATCGTCACAGGTCAGGAAATCCTTCAACTCAACCGCCCGCGGCGTGGATCCCGTGAACTCGATCCGGTCGCGGTTCAACCGGCTCGTCATCACGTTTCCGATGAAGAAATTGTCCTGGAACTCCGCCGGCCACAGGTCGTCCGTGTAGTAGCACGCCCCATCGATCGCCGTGCTGCCGTGGGCATGCTCCATCAGGGTCGGCGCGAACCCGAGCCCGTCATGCGGCTTGCCGAAGCTCGGATAGTACCCGCCCGTGAGCAGTTGATAGATCGGCGCCGAATGGCAGTCGCTCGAATACAGGTTGCCCCGCGCATCCCAGGACAGCCCGAACGGGTTCACCTGGCCCCACGTGTGATGCTCGATCCGCGTCCCATCCAGCCGCATCCGGTAGGTGTTGCCCGAGTTCAGGTCGACACGGTTCCCGTCCCGGCTCGTCACGTGCGAGTCGTTGTTGAACCCGTGCGTCGCATACAGCCACCCATCAAACCCGCGCCGGAATGAAGCCTGGTTGCCGTGCGTGTCCCGCGTGTGGTCGAACGGCCCATGGAACACCTCCCGCCGATCTGCCTTCCCGTCCCCGTCCGTATCCTCCAGCAACCAGATGTTCGGGATCGACCACACCAGCGCCTTCCACGTCTCCCGCCCGTCCGCGCCGGGGCTCCGGAACGGATGGATCCCGATCGGGATGTTCAACCCATCCGCAAACTGTGTCGCCTTTCGCGCCCGTCCGTCCGGCCCGAAATCCTCGAAGATCATCACCCGATCCCGCGCCGGCCGGTTCGTGGGTGCCGCAAACGGATACTCGATCGACGTCGTCACCCACAGCCGCCCCAGCGCGTCGAACGCCAGGTTCATGGGCTTATGGATATCCGGCTCCTCGGTGACCAACTGGATCGTGAACCCGGGCGGCAGGTGGAATTTCTTCTGCTGCTCCGCGGACGTCAGGGCCTCGGTCGTCCGCACCCCCAGCGCCAACTCCTCGTCCGGCCCCGCTGCCTGCATCGAAGCCGCACCTGCCAGTCGGATCAGGGCAAGCACCGCCACCTTCACGTTCCAAGACATGGGATTCACCGACGCAAACCCTACCCGGGCGGATTCACGCGGGGAAGCCTTGGGCGCATATTGGCACTGCCACCGAAACCGGTGGGCGAGACTGTCGAGCCGCTCGAGAGTTTGAAGTTTTCAGTTTCAAGTTTGAAGCGGGACTCCCCTCGTACTCGTACTCAGCCCGCAGGGCGGTACTCGTACTCGATCCCAGCCAAACTCCCAACCCCCACACGCCAACCCATCGCTTCGAGTACGAGTAGGAGTACGATCCTCGCCGAATCCTCCACACCCGGCGGGGCCGTCTGTTCTGGCCTTGAATCTTGCATCTTGAAACTCGGGACTCCCCAGCGGCTCGTGTGGCCACTCGCCCCAACCCCCGCCGGGGGCAGTGTCGGGGTGCGCCCCCCCGAAAACCGGGGCTTGCGGGCCCGGCTCAGGACCGGCTCTGTTTACGGTCTCACACCATGGCTAAAGAGAAAGTCC
>CAIMMI010000113.1 GCA_903842505.1 uncultured Verrucomicrobiota bacterium
CCCTGGCAGCTCGTGGGACACTCGCCCCACCGGAACCGCCGCCTCACGGGGTGGGGCGAGACTCCGTCGAGCCGCTCGAAACCCCGTCCTGCTTGCCGTTGCCGCCGCAGCGCCATCCCCGCTAGTCTTCCGGAATGTCCATCCAAAGCCTCACCCGTTGGTTCGCCCTTCTCGCGTTCGTCGCGACGGCCGCCCTGCCGGCACAGGCGGAACCCCTCCCACTCAGCACCCGCGCCCGGCTTCGATCGAAGAAGGACACCAACGACTGGGTCCTCCAGAACGCCACCACCCAGTGGGAATCCACCCGCACCGCCGTCGTCGTCTGTGACATGTGGGACAAGCACCACTGCCCGGACGCCACCGAACGCGTCGGGGAGATGGCCCCCCGGATGAACGAGATGATCCGGGCCGCCCGCGCCCGCGGTTGCCTCATCATCCACTGCCCGTCCGACACCATGGACTTCTACAAGGACCATCCCGGCCGGAAACTCGCCCAGGCCGCCCCCAAGGTCCCCACCACGATTCCCCTCGAAGGTTGGTGTTCCCTCAAGCCCGACGTCGAAGCTCCCCTGCCCATCGACGACTCGGACGGCGGCTGCGATGGCTGTCCGGATTGCCCGTCCTTCAAGGCCTGGTCCCGCCAGCACCCCGCGCTCGAGATCCTTCCCGGCGACGCCATCACCGATTCCGCCGAGGCCTTCTACCTCATGCGCCAGCGCGGCATCACCAACGTCATCGTCATGGGCGTCCACATCAACATGTGCGTCCTCGGCCGCCCCTTCTCCATCCGCCAGATGATCCGCCAGGGTCAGAACGTCGTCCTCGTCCGCGACATGACGGACTCGATGTACAACCACCGCAAACGCCCCTTCGTCTCCCATTTCCGGGGCACCGAACTTGTCGTCGAACACATCGAGAAGTTCTGGTGCCCAAGCATCACCAGTTCCGACTTCCTCACCGGTCCCGAGTTCCGCTTCCAGGGCGACAAGCCCAAGCGCGTCACCTTCGTCATCGGCGAAAATGAGTACCGCACCTGGCAAACCCTGCCCGCATTCGCCCGGAACCAACTGGCCATCCGGGGCTACCGCTTTGACATGGTTTCGGCCTCCCCCAAGGACAACGACCATGACTTCAAGAACTGGGAATCCATCCGCAATTCCGACCTGCTCATCCTGAGCGTCCGTCGCCGGAGTCCACCCCCCGGCATGATCCAGGCCCTCCGTGACCACGTCGCCGCCGGCAAACCCATCGTCGGCATCCGCACCGCCAGCCACGCCTTCGAACTCCGGGGCCAGACGAACACCACCGACCGTACCTGGCCCAACTTCGACGAGGAGATCCTCGGGGCCGACTACCAGGAGCATTACGGCAAAGGTCCAGGCAAGGACACCCTCGCCTCGATCATTCCGGAAGCCGCCGGTCACCCGGTCCTGACCGGCGTCCCGGCAACCCAGAAGTTCACGTCCCACCTCTACCGCAACCGCAAGCTGTTCCGGACCGTTACGCCCCTGCTCCGGGGGCAGACCGAGGACGGCACCTCCGAGATCGAACCGATCGCCTGGGTCAACACCCGCGACAACCGCCGCGTCTTCTACACCTCGCTCGGCAGCCCCGAAGACTTCGCCGAACCCGCCTTCCAGCGTCTCCTCCTCAACGGCATCCTGTGGGCCCTCGACGACTTCATCCCGCCCGCGCCTGAGCCATCCCCCGCACCCAAGTCCCCGGCTTCCGCCAAGCCTGCACCCGCGGTTCAACCCGCCGCCAAGCCCGCGCCATCCGCACAGATCGATCCGCTGCCGCCCGCCGAGGCAGCCCGACGGTTCGAGGTCGCGCCCGACCTCGCCTGGGATCAGGTCCTGGCCGAACCCGACATCGCCCAACCCGTCTTCCTCACCTTCGACGAACGCGGCCGGATGTGGGTCGTCGAGTACCGCCAATACCCACACCCCGCAGGCCTGAAGATGGTTTCCCGGGACAACTTCTGGCGCGCCGTCTACGACAAGGTCCCTCCTCCCCCTCCAAACCACTTCAAGGGCGCCGACCGCATCAGCATCCACGAGGACTCCGACGGCAACGGCACCTTCGACCGCCACTCGACCTTCATCGACGGACTCAACATCGCCACCAGCGTCGCCTTGGACCGCCGCGGGGTCTGGGTCCTGAACCCGCCTTACCTGCTGTTCTATCCGGACGCCAATCACGACGACAAACCCGACGCCGATCCCGAGGTCCGACTCTCGGGATTCGGGCTGGAGGACACCCATTCGGTCGCCAACTCGCTGCGTTGGGGACCGGATGGGTGGCTTTACGGCTGCCAGGGTTCCACCGTCACCGGCAACATCCTCGTCCACTCCCCGGAAGGCCGACCGCTCAACGCGAAGCCGATCTACTCCCAGGGCCAGAACATCTGGCGTTACCACCCGGAACGCCGCGTTTACGAGGTCTTCAGCGAAGGCGGCGGAAACGCCTTCGGCCTCGAGTTTGATTCCGCCGGGCGGATCTTTTCCGGCCACAACGGCGGCAACACCCGCGGATTCCACTACCAGCAGGGCGCCTATCTCCAGAAGGGCTTCGACAAGCACGGTCCGCTCTCGAATCCCCATGCCTACGGCTACTTCCCCGCCATTCGCCACGACGACGTCGACCGCTTCACCCACAACTTCGTCCTCTACGACTCCGGTGCCCTCGGCGAGTCCTACCAGGGCCGCCTGTTCGGCGTCGAACCCCTCCAGGGCCGGATCGTGATGTCCGAGATCTCCCGCGACGGCTCCACCTTCCGCACCCGCGACCTCGGCCACCCGGTCCGCTCCAGCGACGCCTTCTTCCGTCCCGTTGACATCAAGCTCGGGCCCGACGGCGCGCTCTACGTTTGCGATTGGTACGACCGGCAGGTGAACCACTACCGGAACCACGAAGGCCAGATGGACGCCTCCAACGGCCGCATCTACCGCCTTCGCCGGAAGGAGACTCCGCCGGGCCGCACGATCGTCCCGGGAAGCAACCCAACGTCCGCCACACTCCTCGCCCATCTCACCCACACCAACCGCTTCGTCCGTCAGGAGGCGCTGCGCCTCCTCACGCAGTCCGACGATGCCGCTGTCCACCAAGCCCTCGCCGCGAGGCTCAATGCCCCACCCGCCCCCAGCGGACCCGACCTCGCCCTCGAAGGTCTCTGGGCCGCCCACCGGGTCGGACTCCTCGACGACGCGCTCGCCGCTCAGACCCTCCGTCACCCGAACCCCCAGGTCCGCCTCTGGACGACCCGTCTCAAGGGCGATACGCGGCAGGTGAGTCCCGGGCTTGCAGCCGCCATCGCCGAACAGGCGGCAAGCGAACCCGACGTCGAGGCCCGATCGCAGTTCGCGTCGACCGCCCGCCGCCTCCCCGCCGCCCAGGCCATGGCCGTGATCAAGGGACTGCTCGCGCACGACCGCGACGCCGGCGATCCCCGCCAACCGCTCATGCTGTGGTGGGCCATCGAACAGCACTGCGACTGGGACCGTCAGGCCGTCCTCGGCCTGTTCTCGGATGCGGAACTCTGGCGCTCCCCGATCGTCCAGAACCACCTCCTCCACCGCGTCGCCCGCCGTTTCGCCGCCACCGGCCGACGCGACGACCTGCTTGCCTTGGCCAAGCTGTTCCAGCGCTCCCCCGGCGCAGCCCAGACCGCCCGGCTCACCCAGGGTTTCGAGGAAGCCTCCCAGGGCCGTCCCCTAGCCGGGCTCCCTGCCGAACTGGTCGATGCCATGGAAAAGGCTGGGGCGAACTCGATCCTGATCGGCGTCCGACGCGGCAACGCCTCCGCCATCCAACAGGCCATCCAACAGATCCAGGACGAAAAAACCGAGTCCCCTCGCCGGCTCCAACTCATCCAGGTCCTCGGCGAAACCCGACAGGACCTCGCGCTCCCCGCTCTCCTGTCGCTGGTACGCGATTCCAAATCGTCCGACCTCCGCCGCTCCGCCCTCGGGGCGCTTCAGTCCTTCGACCAACCGGGCGTTGGCTCTGACCTCGTCGCGGCTTTCCCGTCCCTTCCAACCGACGTCCGCGGTGCCGCCCTCGGCACACTCGCCACCCGCCCCGCCTGGGCCCTCCAACTCCTCCGGGCCATTGACTCCGGCTCGGTCCCCGTCGCATCCATCCCGATCGACGTCGCCCGTCGCCTCAAGTCCTTCCCCGGCGACGAGGCCGCCCGCCTGACGACCCGGCTCTGGCCCCGACTCGGCCAACCCGCTCCCGCCGAACTCGAGAAGGAGATCCAACGCCTGGCCGGCGTCATCGACGTCGCCACCGGAAATCCTTACCCGGGCAAGAAACTGTTCCTCGATCGGTGCGCCGGTTGCCATCGCCTGTTCAATCGCGGGGGTGAGATCGGACCCGACCTCACCACCTACCAGCGTACCGACCTCGCCAACCTCCTCCTCAACATCGTCAACCCCGGTGCCGAGATCCGCGAGGGTTACCAAGGCATGATGACGGAGACCCGCGACGGCCGGCTGCTCAACGGGTTCATCACCGAACAGGACGTGAACCGGGTCGTCCTCCGTACCCTCGACGGCCAGACGATTCCCATCGATACGAAGGACATCGCCACACTCGAACCCTCGCCATCGAGCCTGATGCCCGAAGGGCTCCTTTCGGAACTGTCCGACCAACAGGTTCGAGACCTCTTCGCCTACCTCCGCTCCACCCAACCGCTGAACGACTGAGGGGCTGGAAGTTCGAAGCTCCTCCCCATCTGTAGGCCGGGTGCCCTCACCCGGCGTCCCAAGCTCTCCTCATCCGCAGGCCGGGTGCGCTCACCCGGCGTCCCAAGCTCTCCTCATCTGTAGGCCGGGTGCGCTCACGGACGTAGACGCTGACGTGACGAGGCGAGGCAAACGAGCAGGGTGTGGCTTACTCCCCTGAACTGGTCGCCATGCCAACCAGCCTCGCCAGTTCATTCGCCTTGGCATCAAGGGAGATGAACCGATCCGCCCGCAAAGCGAGCGCCGAAGCAACGTGGAGGATGTCGTATGTCCGGAAGCCCAGCTTCGGGGTGTAGCGGGTGGCCATGGAGATGAACTCCAGTTCGATCTCTGCCAGCGTGAGCGGAGACCGCCTCAAGAAAACACCCTCCTCCTGGTGTTGCGAGAACTCGGCCAGCCCCAACACTGCCGATTCCGGAGTAACCCGCCACTGACCACCCGACCGGCTCTCGAAGACCATCCGGTGAATGGCATTGGTCACCTCGAATCGGAGGAGGTCGGTCACTGGCAAAGGCCATGCCGCACGCGCGCTCCTGACAGAGATCTGGTCCAGGATCCCGCGGTGACCAGGCAACTGAAGGTACAGGCGCACCAGCACATTGGCATCGACGTAAAGGCTCATTCCTCGCCCGCGATGATCCGGTTGATTCGCTCGTTCTCCTGAGTCGCAGGCACGATGTGACCGGCATCTCGTTGCTTCTTCCAAAGCCCTTCAAAATCGGGAACCAGCTTCGACAGTCGCCGAGCCCCAGTCGCTGCCTTTGGCGACACGGTGAAAACCTCACCCTTCCGGGTGCGCACTTCGGCGATCCCGAATTTCCGGACTGCCTCCAGAACCTTTGCCGGCTGCCGATTGAGGTCGCGAAGGGTGAATGTCGTGACGCCACTCATGACTGACAACGTTGCCAGACATCGCGGGCACGTCAATCACCACGGCAGGGTCAATTCCAACGGCTCCGGCGGCACCGAAGATCAGTCCAACCGGAACCAACTGGTCTTGAGATACGCCGGTTCCTCGCGGCTCACCGCGAAATCCGGTGGCTGTGGGACATAGTGCTCGGCACGGATCCGACGTCCCGCCGCCGCCAACCCGGCACGCACGTCCGACAGGAACCGCTCCGGCTCCAGGCGCGCGGTGTTCGTCGACGCCAACAAAAGCCCACCGGGAGAAACCAACCCCGCAGCCAGCGTCACCAAACGCCCGTAATCCGACTCCACGCGGAAATCCCCGCTCTCCTTCGAACGCGAAAACGTCGGTGGATCCAACAGCACGGCATCGAATCTTCGGCCCCGCTTGGCCAACCGGCGCATCCAGTCGAAGCAGTCGCCGTAGATGAAGTCGTGCGCGGCCGGATCCAGTCCGTTCAACTCGAAGTTCCGTCGGGCCCAATCGAGATACTTGCGTGAGAGGTCAAGCGTCGTCGTCCGCGCTCCGGCCATCGCCGCGCAAACGCTGAACCCGCCCGTGTAGGCAAAACAGTTCAGTACTTCCCGCCCCTTCAACCCGCCTTCGAAGAACGGGAACGACGACGCCACATGCCCATGCAGCAACCGACGCCGGTTGTCCCGCTGGTCCAGGAACAACCCATAGCTGTACCCCTCGGTCAGCGACACCTCGTAGCGCACTCCGTTCTCCCGGATCTCGAACCGTGCCGGAGCCTCCGGCCCCGACACCAGGACCGGCGACGTCTCCTGCACCGTCTTCAACCGGACATCCCGGCGCCATCGCTTGAGGTGGATCCCCGCCGGCTTCCACCCTCCCAGATGCCGCTCGATCTCCCCCACGGACACATCCCCCTCCGACAACACCAGCAACCGGTCCGCCAACCGCTCCGCATGGAGACCCGGCGTCCCCGTCGACTCGCCGTGCAGCACGCGGAACGCATCCGTCTCGGAATCCCCGAACATCGCTCCGGCCAACCGCTGGCTCACCGAATCCTCCAGGCCATCGAAGCCCGACGGCGCCACGTACTCCACCCGTCGCCCGTCCTCCGGATGCGCAAACTCGATCCGTCCCGAATGCAGCCAGACGCGCGTCGAGGCCGCGCCTCCATACAGACGGTCTCCGAGGATCGGCGCGCCCATGGCCGCGGCATGCACGCGGATCTGGTGGGTCCGACCCGTCCGCGGTCGCGCGATCCACTCCGTCGTGGAAACCGGTTCGAACTCCGTCACCGCTTCCTTGCCCGGCATTCCGGTGGACCGACTGACCTGCATTTCCCCGGATCGGTCCAGCCACGAAGTCACCCGCCATCCGCCACCCGCCATCCGCTCGGCCTGTACCGCGCCGGACGGCACCCAATGGGCGTTGGCCACCCGCAGTCGGTATTCCTTGGAGATGTCCCGATCGGTGAACTGGGCCGTCAACGAACGGTTCGCCCGCTCGCCCTTCCCGAACACCAGAACCCCGCTCGTCTCCTTGTCGAGCCGATGCAGGATCGAGAGCCGCGCCCACCGGGGTTCCCGATGCCGCAGCCAGTCATAGATCCCTTCGCCGGCATGCGGTGAAGGCGCGTGCGTGTTCCAACCCGCCGGCTTGTTCACCACCAGCAGGTCGTCGTCCTCGTGCAGCACGCACGGCGGCAATCCTTCCCGGCCCGCTGCCGGAAGGTCGGCTTCGGACGCCATCAGCTGAACTCCCAACGGTTCGTCCCGATCGCATACCCGCTGATGACCAGGTTGGTGATCGCGTGCGCCAACATGGCGTCCCCCAAACGGCCCTTCCGGATCACGAGCCATTGATAGGACATGCCGCACAGCAACCCCGGAACCCAGTGATCCGTGTGGGACAATCCAAAGAAGGCCGACGTCACTCCAAAGGCCGCCAGGTGGAATGTCGAGTGGGCCACGGACTCAAACTCGGGCTTCACGATGTAGCGGTACATGAACGAGCGGTAGAAGACCTCCTCCAGCGCCGGCACCACCAACGACCGCCCCAGCACGCGGATCATCACGAATGCCCATCCCAGCAAGGGCTGCCCCTGAAAGAAGGCCACCGGGTTCCAGGCTTCCATCGCCTTCGGAGTCGGCGCCGCCGGCCCTCCCGTCGCCTCCCGGATCAGGTCCCACGTCCGGCCCAAGGAAGGGATCTGACCGGACAAACCCAGCCAGAGCACCGCAATCACGATTCCAACCACCACCCCTTCCACGCTGAAGGCCCATCGCATCTCCGGCAGTCGCCGGCGCCAGAACCAGAGCAGCGCCCCGACCCCAAGGGTCTTCGCGGCATACATCCAGTACTCCGAGCCGGCAAACGCCTTGCCTGCCAGCGCTCCCACCGCCAGGAAAATCACGAACGGCAGCACGCGCGGCATTTCCGGCATCGACATCAGGGACGGTTTGGCCCCGGACGGGGAGGAGGAATCCATCGGCCAATTGCATGTTGAACCCCCAACCCGGCGCAAGCCTCCAGTTCCGTCCGCCGCCTCGAACGGGGGGACCGTGTCGGGATGCGCGCCCCACCACGTCTGCCCCCGCCTCATTGCCCCCGCCTCACTGCTTGCCTTTTGTCAGCGCGATCCGCATCGTGCGCCCGAATTGATTAAGTCAACCCCGCGCGTGCGCGGGGCCTTTTTTCTCCCTTATGAGTGAACCGCAGGATCTGACACTGGACCTTGAAAAGGCATTTCTCCCCGCTTGGGCGCAGAAGCCTGCCGACCCCAACCGCTTCGCGCGCTACGAAGGCCGCGATGACAATCGCCGCGATGACCGCGGCCCGCGTCGCGACGGCCCCCGCCCCTTCGGTGGTGGTGGTGGTGGCGGTGGACGGCCGTTCGGCGGTGGTGGCGGCGGACGTGGTCCCGGTGGTCCGGGCCGTGGCCCTGGCCCTGGCCGCGGACCGGGAGGTCCCGGCGGCTTCGGTGGCCCTCGCCCCGGAACTCCCCGTACCGGGGCTCCGGCTGGTGCAGGCCCCGGCGGTGGTGGTCCTGGCCTGACCTGGGATCCTTCCAAGGGCGGCCCCCGACCCGATCGTGGCGGCCGTGGTGATCGTGGCGACCGCGGCCCGCGTCGTCGCGACGACCGTGACTTCCGCCCCGAACCGCTGATCCCGGTCGAGTGCACGTTCACTCCCGAACCGAACGGCATGAACTCGCTGGCCCGCCAGATCCGTCTGAGCTGCCGCGCGTTCCCCCTGTTCGAGGTCGCCGGCTTGGTCATCCAGAAGCCTGACCGTTACGACGTCACCCTTCGCGTCATCAAGGGCAAGGACGGCAAGCCCCAGCAACCGCTGCTCGTCTGCTCCCTCGACGACACCGTCTGGCTCAGCGAGGCCGACGCCCTGAACCACATCCTTTCGGCCCACTTCGACACGTTCTACTCCGTCGAGAAGATGCCGACCGATCCCCCCAAGGGAACGTATACCTTCGTCGCCCAGTGCGGCATCAGTGGCGAGGTCCTCGGCCCGCCCAACTACCACGGCTACCAGGAGAAGCTCCGCCGGATCCATGCCGACCGCTTCGACCGGATGCCGTTCGAGGTTTACAAGAGCCGCGTCCGGATCGTGAAGGACGAAGCCGTCGTGAAGCAGTGGCTCGAGAGCCAGAGCTTCCGTTCGGAGTTCACCGCCCTGAACGTCCCCGAGTCGACCAAGTTCGCCACCCGCGAGGAGGTCGAAGCCCACTTCCGCGAAACGCACCTCCCGGTGCTGGTCCGCAGCGTGGATTCGCTGACGCTCAAGCGCGACAACTTCGCCAAGCTCCCGCAACCGCTCCAGGCGCTGATCCGCGTCAGCACCGACCGCGAACGCCGCTTCCCCATCCGGGTCGCCACCGCCCTGAGCAATGCCTTCGCTCAGGCGGGCCTGCAGTTCTTCAAGCGCGACAAGACCATCGTCCACGTCGCCGTCGCCCGTCCGCATCACCTGGATCTCGAAACCCAGGTCGTCTCGGACGGCGTCAAGGCGATCATCGCCTTCATCCAGGCCAACCCGAGCACGACGCGCAAGGCCCTGATCGATGCCTTGGCGCCGCTCCCGGCGGCTGTCGCACCGACTGCACCTGCCGAGGCTGCACCTGTCGTTGAGGGGCAACCCGCTGCCGAAGCCCCGGCCGCTCCGGCTCCGGTCACGACCACGCCCGAACGCGAAACGGTCCTCACGGACCTGCACTGGCTCCTCCATCAGGGCCATGTCATCGAGTTCGCCACCGGCACCATCGAACTCGCCAAGAAGCCTGCCCAGAAGTCTGAATCCGCCGCAGGCGGTCAGGCTCCCGCCGCCGGCGGCCAGAACCAGCAGGGCCGTCAACCCCGCAAGGATGGCAAGGACGCCAACAAGGATCGCCGCGACCGTGGCCCGCGCCCGGACCGGACTCCTTGGTCCCGCAAGCAGGGTCTGCTCGCGGTCACCACGCCCGGATATCCCGCGTACGCCGCGGCTCCGCAGCTCGCAGGACTCTGATCCCGGGTTCTTACCCGGTCCGGCATCCCTTCAGGGCGGCACCTTCCGGTGCCGCCCTTTTTCGTGCCTGCGGGACTGCCTCTCCAAAAGGGGCCGCAACGTCCTCATTGCCCTCCCAAACCCGTTCCCGTCATCGACTGCGCCGAGCCGCCAGGGCCAACGCTCCCACCGGCACCGAATCCTCGCCCAACCCCGCCAACCTCACCTCGGGCCCGGGCCGGAACGAGTCCATCACATAGCGCGGCAGCGCCTCCGCCATCGCGGCCCGCAAAGGCTCACCGATCAACGACAGCCCACCACCAACCACCACCACCTGCGGGTGCAACAACTGCACCACATGCGACAACGCAAACCCCAGGTTGTCCGCCAGTTCGCTCAGGATCGCCTGCGCCGCCGGGTCTCCCTCCGACAACGCCGCCGCCAGGTGCCGCGCCTCGCCCCCGTTCATGCCCGCCACCCGACGGCCCAAAGGTCCTTCCGGATGATGCACCGCCACTTCACGGATCCGACGGTCCACCGCCCAACCAGAGCACCGTTCCTCCACCGTCACCCCGGACTTGTCCAACCGCACATGCCCCACCTCGCACTCGCCCGGAATCGCTCCATGATACAGTTCCCCTCCCACCACCAACCCTCCTCCCACACCACTCCCCATGTTGATCCAGAACACCGGATCCTTCCCCTTCCCCGCCCCGTGCAGCGCCTCGCCGAACGCCGCCACGTTCGCGTCGTTGTCCACGTACACCGGCAGTCCTGATTCCTTCGCCACCCATTCCCCCAGCGGAAAATCATGCCAGCCCGCCACCTGATGCGAGCAGCGGATCAATCCCGTCCGCCAATCCACCGGTCCGCCGAACCCGACCCCCACCGCTTTCGGTTGGTGCGCCTCGATCAACCCCGGCAACGCCTCGGCAATCTGACGCCGGATCCCTTCGCCGCCTGCTGCCGGATCCACCGTCAACCGACGCCGATCCACGATCGTGCCACTTCCATCTCCTGCGACTACCTGAAGCTTGGTACCCCCGATCTCGACCCCGATGAATCTCATGATGCGCGAGGCTGCCAATGGAACCACCCCGGACGCCAGACCTCTGTCGAAGTCCCCGGTCGAGCAGTTGGCTGTCCCGATTCTTTACATGCGGTTTCGTCCCGGTACCTTCGGTCCGTGGATTTGACTGTGGAAACGTTCGAGTCGGAGATGCGGGCGGCGCTCGCCAGCTACGACCGCCACGTGGTGTGCATCGAGAAGATCCCGGAAGACTGCGAAACAACGCTCCGCTCGCTGCTCGAGAAGGCGATCAAGGCATTTGTCAGCCGGGGTCCAGACCTGCGCCACGGCATCGCCCTCGACCGGCACGTCACGGTCATCCTCAGCCAGGCCGACGGTCCGCGCCCCCTCTGCGCGATCTATTTCAATCTCTTCTCGCCCTACGCCAAGAAAGCTCCCGCCACGGCCGAGGCCGCCCAACGCTGAATCGGTTGGCCTTCGTCCCGATTGCAGCTTGCGATTGATTTTGCGCGGTTCCTAAAGTGCTGGCGTGGCGCGCACCGATTCAAACGCCGAGCGAAAACGGCATCCTTGGGGAGACCTGCTGGGCTGGTTGCTCATGTTTGCAGCCATCATCCTGCTGGTCGCTCTGGCCACCTACGACCGCCGGGATCTCCTGTCGAACAGCGTTCCGGCCAATCCCACTCCCAGGAATTTCATGGGAGCCTTCGGTGCCCACCTGGCCTCCAGCCTGTTCTTTCTGGTCGGAGCCGCCTCCTACACCCTCCCGGTTCTGGGTTTCTTCTTTGGGCTGGCGGGATTCGTCAGCGGACTCAGCTACCTCCGGGGCTGGCGCTCGGCGGTGGGCGCAGCGGGACTGCTCATCGCCGCCACCGGCCTGCTGGACCTCTATTCTTCGTCGCTCCCGCCCTTGGGCGTCCGACATGAATCGATGTCCGCCGGCGGCGTCCTCGGCTTCGCCCTCAACACGTATTTCTTCAAGAATTTCTTCAACGACACCGGTGCCTCGCTGTTCTACGGCATCATCTATCTGGGCAGCCTCGTCTTCCTGACGGACTTCCGGCTCATTGCCTGGATCGGCGCCCTTTTCACCCACGATCCCAAGACCGAGGAGGATCGTCTCGCGGCCGAAGAAGCCGCACTCCGCAAACAGGAGAAGGAAATTGCCCGTCGCCAGCGCGAACTCGAACGGTCCGAAAAGGACAAGCCTGCCACTCGGCCCTCCCCGAAACCGATCGAACCCGCCCTCGACGACGATGCAGGCGCGGACGCCCCCGAACCCACCCGGGCCACCCGGACTTCCCGCGGCCGCAACGCACCCGAACCTCAGGCCCCCGTCTCCGCCAACCCCAACCATCTCGGAGCCGATCTCCAACCCATCCCCGAACCCAACGTCCGGGATCTCTCCATTCCGCAACCCCGCCCAACCGGGGAACTGATGCGCTCCGGCGACGTCATCCGCGCCGACGAGATCATCCCTCCCTCCACCGAAGCCGCTGCTTCGAAGCGTCCATCGTCGTCCCCCGCACCGGCGCCCAACACTCCAGAGTCCCCGGCCGAACCCACCCCGCGCAAGGGTCGCCGGTCCATCACCGATGTCATCCTCGGCCGCGAGTCGGCCGTCTCCTCGCCGTTCGCAGCCGTCCCCCCCCAGCCCACGCCTGCGGTTGAACCCCCTGCGCCCAACGGAACCGAGGTCGACGACCACGACGACGACAGCCCGGTCAACCTGCCGATCGGCGACGCCATTTCCCTCAACGCTGCCACCCCGGCCCAGGCTTCCAGTCCACCGGTGGACTTCGCTCCCGCCAACGACGACGAAGAGATCAGCGACCCCGTCCCCCGACCCCGCGCCGCGATGCAACCCCGGCGGGTCAAGCCCATCACCGTCGCCAACCCGCCGATGATCGGGAACTACCTCCTCCCGTCGATCGACCTCCTCAATCATCCCGACCTCACGGTCAAGCCGACCGAGACCAAGGAGGAACTCATGGCCAACGCGCGCCTCATGGTGCAGACGCTGGCCCAGTTCGGCATCGAGGTGGCCCCCGGCGACATCACCAAGGGCCCCACGATCACCCGCTACGAACTGCACCCCGCCCCGGGCGTGAAGCTCGAAAAGATCGCCGGCCTCACCAACAACATCGCCGCCGCGCTCAAGGCCGAACGCCTCAACGTCTTGGCTCCCGTCCCCGGCAAATCCTCCGTCGGCGTCGAAGTCCCAAACCTCGTCAAGACGAAGGTCATCATGCGGGACCTGCTCGAGTCCGATGAATGGCGCAATTCCAAGGCCCGCATCCCGCTCGCCCTGGGCAAGGACGTCTACGGCCTGCCCATCATCGCCGACCTCGCCGAGATGCCCCACGTCCTGATCGCCGGCTCCACCGGCTCAGGAAAATCCGTCTGCATCAACACCATCATCGCGTCCCTCCTCTTCAAGTTCACCCCGGACCAACTCCGGTTCGTGATGATCGATCCCAAGGTCGTCGAACTGCAGACTTACAACGCCCTCCCCCACCTCGTCGTCCCCGTGGTCACCGACCCCAAGAAGGTGATCCTCGCCCTCCGCTGGGTCGTGAATGAGATGGAGAAGCGCTACCAGATCTTCGCCCGCGTCGGCGTCCGCAACATCAAGGCCTTCAACGACCGTCCCAAGGACAAGCTCCCACCTTCCCGCCAACCCGAACTGCCCTTGATGCAGAAGAAGGACAAGGTCGAGGCCGGCGCCGACGGGTTCGCCGTCGAGGTCGACGAACAGATCGTCGTCCCCCGCGACGAAGACATCGTCATCCCGGAGAAACTCTCGTACATCGTCGTCATCATCGACGAACTCGCCGACCTGATGCTCGTCGCTCCCGCTGACGTCGAGATGGCCATCGCGCGCATCACCCAGATGGCCCGCGCCGCAGGCATCCACTGCATCGTTGCCACCCAGCGCCCTTCCGTCGACGTCATCACCGGCGTCATCAAGGCCAACATCCCCGCCCGGATCGCCTTCCAGGTCGCCGCCAAGGTTGATTCCCGCACCATCCTCGACCAGATGGGCGCCGACAAACTCCTCGGCAAGGGCGACATGCTCTACCTGCCTCCCGGCTCGGGAAAACTCATCCGCGCCCAGGGTGCCCTCATCACCGACCAGGAAATCGAGGGCGTCGTCGACCACATCGCCAAGCAGGGCAAGCCCTCCTACGAGATGGAGATCCACAACGCCCTCCAGAAGGCCCCCTCCTCCGTCGGGTCCATGTCGCTCGATCCCGACGACGAACCGGATTCCGCCGACGAGGCCATCATCCAGCGCTGCATCGAGGTCATCCGCTCCGAGCGCAAGGCTTCGGTCTCGCTCCTCCAGCGCCGGCTCAAACTCGGCTACGGCCGCGCAGCGCGCCTCATGGACGAACTCGAAGACCGCGGTATCGTCGGCCCTTCCAAGGGTGCAGAACCCCGCGACATCCTCCTCGACCTCGAAGGCGAAGGCTACGACGGCGGCGGCCAATCCCTCGTCTGATCCGCCCATGATCGCGTACCACGTCGGCAACGACCTGTCCGTGGACGCCGTCATCCGCCTCCTCGCCCCGGATCGGATTCCAGTCGCACCCCAGCGCGTGGGTCCTCCGCCATGAGCAACCCCTCCAATCCTGAGGCATCGTCGACCGGGGTCGACGCCTACCAGTCGGGACTCGGCTGGGTGCACCGTGAAGACCACGTGGCCGTCGAGGAACCCCTGGAGATCCGGATCGATACCCGCCCCGTCACCATCACACTCCGCACACCCGGGCACGACGAGGAACTCGCCGCCGGCTTCCTCGTCACGGAAGGCGTGCTCCACTACGCCTCCGACATCGCCCGCTTTCACCGCCACCCGCGCAACCCCCACGGATCGGTCCTCGATGTCCAACTCCGCCCGGATCTCATCGTCGACTTCGCCCGCCTGACCCGGCACGTCTTTGCCGTTTCCTCCTGCGGCCTGTGCGGGAAGACCGCCATCGAAGCCGTCCGACAGAACCATCCGCCCATCAACGACCCTTTCGTCGTCGATCCCGAGTGGCTGCTGTCCCTGCCCAAACGGATGCGGGACGCCCAGGCCACGTTCGATTCCACCGGTGGCCTGCATGCCGCCGCTCTCTTCGATCTCAGCGGAAACCTCCGGGTCCTGCGCGAGGACATCGGACGCCACAACGCCGTCGACAAGGTCATCGGCCACGCCGCCCTCCACGGTCAATTCCCGCTCCGGCAGCACGTCCTCCTCGTCTCCGGGCGCGTCTCCTTCGAAGTCATCCAGAAGGCCCTTGCGGCCGGCATCGCCTTCGTCGCCGCCATCTCCGCCCCATCGAGCCTCGCCGTCGAGTTCGCCCGGGCCTCCGGGCAGACCCTCGTCGGATTCCTCCGCGACCACCGCTTCAACACCTACAGCGCTCCCCAACGCCTCCTTCCCTCCCCTCCGTAGTCGCCGACGTCAGGAGGCGGGCCTGAGGAAGTTCCCAGTTTCCAGACCCCAGTTTCCAGTTCCTCCGTAGTCGCCGACGTCAGGAGGCGGGCCTGAGGAAGTTCCCAGTTTCCCGACCCCAGTTTCCAGTTCCCCCTTAGTCGCCGACGTCAGGAGGCGTCACCCCAGCCTCCTCACGTCGTCTGCTACCCGTTGATAGTCGCCGACGTCAGGAGGCGTTCCTCACGCAGCCCCCTTGAATCTTGCGGACAGTCACCGGACTCTCACCGGCATGCGCCTCTCCGCGTTCGCCTGTCTCGCCGTTGCCGGACAACTCTTCCTCCACGCCGCGGACGCTCCCTTCTCCGGCCCGCAAGCCGGAGAGAAGACGACTCCGTTCAAGGTCCTCGCAATCACCGGCAAGGGCGCAGGCACCGTGCGGAACCCGCTCGCGGAAAACGCCGGGGCCCCCACCGCCTGGGTCTTCGTCCACGGAGTGGAACGCTCCCTCGTCCCCCTCCTCCGCGCCATCGACACCTACGGCGCCGCCAACACCCATCGCCTCCGCACCGAACTCGTCTTCCTCCAAGCCGATCGCCTCGGTGGCGAACAGCGCATCAAGGCCGCCGCGGGTTCCCTCCGCCTCCAGTCTCCGGTCGGCCTCTCAACCGACGGCGCCGAAGGCCCCGGCAACTACGGCCTCAACAAGGACTGCCTCATGACGATCGTCGCCGCACGCGACAACGTCGTCGTCACCAACTTCGCCCTGGTCCAACCCGGCATCGCTGACGCCCCCCGCGTCATCGCCGCCCTCGCGAAACTCTGCGGAGATACCAATCCTCCGTCCGCCGAAGCCCTGCTCGCATCCGCCAATCCCGGGCGCATGAACGCCGAAGGTTCCCGGACCAACCGCATGGGCCGTCCGGGCGGAACCAATAACCCGACCGGCAAGGACCCGTTCCCCGGCGCCGTCCCCACCGACGCCCAACTCCAGACCCTGCTCCGACGATTCATCCGGCCCACCAACGACAATGCCACCGTCGACGCCATCCTGGCCGAGGTGAAGACCCACATCGGTTCCGACCCCGACCTCCGCCGCCAGGCTGCCGACGGCTGGACCCGCGTCCTCCACTTCGGCGACCGCTACGGCACCGAGTACTCCCGCAAGATCGGCGCCGAATTCCTCAAGTCACTCCAACCCGCCAAGTGACTGTTCCCCCTACAGGGTCCGGTGGGGCGAGACTCCGTCGAGCCGGATTCCCAACCGCTCGTGGGGACACTCGCCCCACCAGATCCACTGCCCCATGGGGTGGGGCGAGACTCCGTCGAGCCGCCCTACTCCTCCCCTCGTACTCGTACTCAGCCCGCAGGGCGGTACTCGTACTCGAACCCGGAACTCCAACCGGCCACTCCCCATCGACCCGAGTACGAGTACCAGGACGAGTACGCCGTCTCCTGGCCCCGGACGTAGGTACCCGCATCGCATCCCTGTTCCCTCTCCCCCTTCGGGTCGTCCTCGGCTTCACCCTCCTCTTCGTCTCCCAGACCACCCGGGCCGAGGACTCCTTCCACCTCGACATCCTCCCCATCTTGACCAAGGCGGGCTGCAATGCCGGTGCCTGCCATGGCGCCGCCACCGGGCAGGGCGGATTCAAGCTCAGCCTCCTCGGTTACGCACCCGACCTCGACCACGCCGCCATCACACGCGAACTCGCCGGCCGACGTATTGATCTCGATCACCCCGACCAAAGCCTCCTCCTCCGCAAAGCCACCCGACAGATCGACCACGAAGGCGACCGCCGCTTCCGTCCGGATTCCGCCGAGGCCCGCACCCTCGAAGACTGGATCCGCCGCAGCGCCCCGATCGGAACGTCCACCGTCGTCGTCACCAACCTCGTGGTCCGCCCACTCCTTCTCCGCCCTTCCCCGGACGGCTCCGCCCAATCCATCGAAGTCACCGCCCAACTCTCCGACGGCTCCACGCGCCCGGCCACGAACCTCGCTCTCTACAGTTCCAACGACGACAGCATCGCCGACATCGACCGGCAGGGCCGCGTCCGCATCCTCGCCCCGGGTACGACCGCCATCATGATCCGCTTCGCCGGCGCCGTGGCCGCCGCCCGGATCGAAAGCCCCTTCCCTGCTTCCGACTCGCTTTCCCAGACCGCATCCATTCCCTCCCATCCGATCGACCGCGCCATCGCCCAGCGCCTCGCCGACATGCACGTGCCGGCGTCCCCGCCGGCCCCCGCCAACACCTTCCTGCGCCGCGTCCACCTCGACCTCACGGGGCAATTGCCACCCGTCGAACTCGTCCGCGAATTCGAATCCGAACCGCACTCCCAGCCACGCCGCGAAGCGCTCATCGATCGACTCCTCGCGAGCGACGCCTTTACGGACCTGTGGTCCATGCGCCTCGCCGATCTCCTGCTCATCTCCGGGAAACGGGGCAGCGAAAAGACCACCCGCGCTTACCATCACTGGCTCCGCTCACAGGTCGCGGCCAACACCGGATGGGACCGCATCGCCCGCGATCTCCTCACTGCCTCGGGCCCGATCGACGAGCATGGCCCGGCCTCGTTCGCGTTGCTTGCCAACGACCCGCGCGACCTCGCCGAGCACGCGGCCTCGATCTTCCTCGCCACGCGCATCGCCTGCGCCCGCTGCCACGCCCATCCCGCCGATCGCTGGACCCGCACCGACTACCACCAGTTCGCAGCCTTCTTCGCCCGGATCCAGCGCGACGGCGGCCGAGTCTCAAGCACCGACCGAGGCGAGGTCGAGGACCCGCGTTCCGGCCACCCCTCGGTCCCTCGCGCACTGGGTGAACTCCAACCGGCCACCGGGAACGCAGACCGCCGGTTGACCCTCGCCGACTGGACCACCTCGACCGCGAACCCCCGGTTCGCCCGCGCCTTCGTCAATCGCACCTGGAAACACCTCATGGGCCGCGGGCTCGTCGAACCCGTCGACGACCTCCGCCCCACCAACCCTCCGACGCACCCCGAACTCCTCGACGCACTCGCCGCCGAGTTCGCTTCGAACGGCTTCAACCTCCGCCACCTCGTCCGCCGGATCGTCACTTCGGACGCCTACCAACGCTCGTCCCGGACGCTGCCTGGAAACGTACGCGATGACCGGCTCTACTCCCACGCCCCACTGAAAGCCCTCGACGGTCGAGTCCTGCTCGACGCGATCGCCCAGGCCACTGGAGTCCCCGAGACCTTCGACGACCAACCCGACATCACCCACGCCGTCCAACTCGTCGGCACCCAATCGCCCTCGTCCGCGCTCGACGTCCTCGGCCGGTGTCCCCGCGAAGCCAGTTGCGAGGGGTCCAGCCCTGCCGGTGGCGGCCTCGCGCAGGCCCTCCACCTGCTCAACGGTTCCACCATCAACCGCCGTCTCAAACAAGGCCACCTGCCTCGATGGCTCGCGTCGATCCCCTCCGACGAAGAGCTCCTCAACCAACTCTACCGCCACACCCTCTCGCGTTCTCCGCGTCCGGAGGAACGCGCCGAATGGCTCCCCCGCTTCGCCCGGGATCCCCGCAACCAGGTCGCCGAAGACCTGTTCTGGGCCCTTCTCAACTCACGCGAGTTCGCCCTCAACCACTGAACCCATGCCCTCTTCTCCCGAACGATGCGATGGCGTCACCCGACGCGAGTTCCTCCGTCTGGGTTCGCTCGCGCCCCTCGGCCTCGGCTGCGCCGACCTCCTCCGCCTCCAGGCCCAGGCGATCGAGACTGGCACCGCCCCGACCCGCAAGCCCGCCCGCTCCTGCATCCTCCTCTGGCTCGATGGCGGCCCCAGCCACATCGACACGTTCGACCCCAAGCCCGACGCCCCGATCGAGGTCCGCAGCCCGTTCCAATCGATCCCCACCTCCATCTCCGGCGTTCACCTCTCCGAGCATCTCGCCCGCACCGCGAAACAGATGCGGCACGTCGCCCTGATCCGTTCCCTCACCCACGAACTCGGCAACCACGACACCGGCTCGCGTTTCCTCCTCACCGGCCACCGTCCGTCTCCCGCGCTCGACCATCCCTCCCTCGGCAGCGTCGTCGCGTGGCACGCACGCCAGTCCGGGCAGATTCTCCCACCCTACATCGCCATCCCGGGCGACGGCGTCGGAGGCCAGTCCAACGCCGCCCGCGCCGGCTATCTCCCCGGTGCCTTCAACGCCTTCAACACCGGCACCAACCCCGGCCGCGTCCCCGACCTCCAGCTTCCCGACGGCATCTCCTTTGAACGCTCCGATCGCCGCCGCGACATGCTCGCCCGACTCGACCGCTTCGCCGGCTTGCCCGAGACCGATCCCCTCGTGCGCAACCGCGACGCCTTCCACGACCAGGCCTACCGGCTCATCGCGTCGAACGAAGCCCGCAACGCCTTCTCCCTCGACGCCGAAAAACCCACCACGCGCGAGGCCTACGGCAATGGTCGCCTCGGCACCGGCTGCCTCCTCGCCCGCCGCCTCGTCGAGGCCGGCTCCCGCTTCGTCACCGTCGTGGACCACGGCTGGGACACCCACCAGCAGATCGCCCGCGAACTTCCCGACTCCCGCTTCCCCGGGAGCGGCAAGATCCCGTCGCTCGACCGCGCCTATGCCGCGCTCCTCGACGACCTCCACCAACGCGGCCTGCTCGAATCCACACTCGTCGTCCTCATGGGCGAGTTCGGTCGCACCCCGAAGCTCAACGCCCTCGGCGGCCGCGACCACTGGCCTCGCGCCGGGTTCGTCGCACTCGCTGGCGGCGGCGTCCGCGGCGGTCAGGTCATCGGCGCCACCAACCCGTTCGGCGAATCCCCCATCGACCGCGCCGTCTCCCCACAGGACCTCGCCTTCTCCATCCTCTCGCTCCTCGGCATCGATCCCGCCACCGAACTCTCCACGCCTTCCGGCCGCCCCGTCCGATTGCTCAACGAAGGCGCCCTGATCCGCGAACTCCTCGGATGATCCGGCATCTCTCCCAACCAATCCTGCTCGCCGCCTTCCTCACCGGTTGGCTGCAGGCCGCGCCGCCTGTCACCGTCCTGGGCTGGTCCCCCGACGGCCACTTCCTCGCCGTCGGCCGGCCACGGTCCATCGAACTGCTGAAACCGTCCTCAAGCCACACGCCAGCGTCCCGGACGAATCTCGCCCTCCCCAAAGTCTGCGCCCTCGCCTTCCACCCCGACGGTCGCCACCTCTGGCTCGCCGGCGGAACTCCCGGTGAATCCGGCGCCCTTCTCGAACTCAACCTTCCCAGCCTCACCCAAGCCCGCCGCTTCGACGTCCGCGCCGATCTCGTCGAGTCCATCTCCATCCATCCCGATGGCCAGTCCCTGGCCCACACCGACGGCAATTCGATTCGGCAGATCATGCTGCCCGTTGGGATTGCGTCGTCCGTCCCGTTCCACTCCGGCCACTCCGGCCGCATCCTCGCCATCGCCCACGCCCCAGGCGCACCGTTCCTCCTCAGCGTCGCGACCGATCGTTCCGTCAAGGTCTGGACCGACACGACCAACGCACCCGTCCGCTCCTTCGGTCATCACACCGAAGCTCCCCACGCCATCGCCTTCCAACCGGGCGCCACCCTCCCAACCTGTGCCACCGCCGGCGACGACCGCACGGTCCGCATCTGGCAACCGGGCATCGGCCGCATGGTCCGGATCGTCCGTCACCACGAAGGCCCCATCCTCACCCTGGGCTACACGCCCGACGGCCGCCGCCTCTACACCGCCGGCACGGAGGGCATCCTCCGCTGCCTCGACGCCTCCAGCGACGAGATCCTCCACTCCTGGGCGGCCTCCCCCGACTGGATCAACGCCCTCGCCGTTCACCCCGTCACCGGCATGATCGCCACCGGCGACGCCCGCGGCGAAGTCCGGCTCTGGAATCCCGACGGCTCCCGGATGACTCCCTGATCCACCCCTGCCCACTCCCGGCTTTCCCTCCTCGGTGGGGCGTGACCTCCGTCGCCTCCGGTAGCAGACGACGTGAAGAGGCTGGGCGATGCCGAGGGATGCACCACATCGACATCACGGGGCTTCTTCCACCAACCACCCGGCGATCTCCGTCCGCTCTGGCAACTGGCGTCTGGCAACTGGGAACCTCCTCAGGCCCCGCCTCCTGACGTCGACGGCTACGGATGGGTAGCAGACGACGTGAGGAGGCTGGGCGATGCCGAGGGATGCCCCACATCGACATCACGGGGCTTCTTCCACCAACGACAGGGCGATCTCCGTCCGCTCTGGCAACTGGCGTCTGGCAACTGGGAACCTCCTCAGGCCCCGCCTCCTGACGTCGGCGGCTACGGAGGATGAAACTTGAAACTGAAAACTTCCAACTCGCCCCCCCTCCCCTACCGTCCGCCCATGCTGATGCGACGCGACTGGCGGGGAGAGGCCGTGATGGCACTCGTCGTCGGCATCCTGACCCTCCTGATCGGGTTCGGAGTCGTGTTCGGCCTCATCACCCGCAGCATGGGGCTGGCCGGCCATGCGGACGCCACGTTCTGGCAACTGCTCACCGGACTGCTCGCCCTCCAGATCCCCACCCTCGCCCTCATGCAGGGCTTCCTCCTCGTCCACCAGCGCGGATGGAAGGACGGATTCAGCCTCCGATGGGAACCGCTGGCGTGGAAGTTCGGTCTGGGAATCGCCGTCGGTGCGGTCCTCGTCGGCTACCCCATCGAGTACGGCATGTTCCAACTGATGGAGGCCCTCGGCCGGGAACCCGAACCCCAGGCCGCCGTCGTCTTCCTCACCACGGCCCCCGGATGGCAGCGCACGGTCATCGGGTTCCTTGCCGTCCTCCCCGCAGCCGTCGCTGAGGAATGTCTTTTTCGCGGCGTCCTGTACAGCTCCGGACGCGATGCCGGGTATCCCCGTTCAGCCCTGATCCTGACGTCGGTCCTCTTCGGCCTCGCCCACGGCAACATGGCCGCCTTCATCCCGCTCACGCTCTTCGGCGGCGCGCTCGCCTGGGCCTACGAGCGCACCGGCAACCTCCTCACCTGCTTCATCGCCCACGCCGGCTTCAATGCCATCGGCCTCGTCGTCGCCATCTCCGGATTCGGCCTCGACCCAACCACCTGATCCCCGAAATCGGTGGGGCGAGCCCTACGTCGAGCCGTTCCGGAGTTCGAAGTTTTCAGTTTCAAGTTTGAAGCCGGCCCGCACCCGTACTCGTACTCGTACTCAGCCCGCAGGGCGGTACTCGTACTCGACAAGCCCTCTCCGCAGCTGAGAAGCCCCATCGTGTCGAGTACGAGTACGAGTAGGAGTACGCCCCTCCACTCGCCGGCTTGGGATCTTGAAACTTGAATCTTGAAACTCGGGACTCCCTCCCGGCCCGTCAGGCGACGATCTCTTCCAGGCTCCAGCCCGGCGTCACCTCCAACTCGGGCGCGTCCGACGCCTGACCCTGACGCCACCGATACTCGGCCACCACACCGACCATGCCCGCATTGTCCGTGCAGAACCGCGGTTCCGCCAACCGAAGCTCGAAACCCTGGGCCGCACACTCACGCGCCAGATCCCGCCGCAACGCCCGGTTGCAGGTCACGCCACCCGATGCCGTCACACACGTCACTCCGGTCCGTCGGGCCGCCCTCAGCAGCTTGCCCACCAGCGTGTCGACCACCGCCGCCCGGATGGCCGCGCAAAGGTCCTTCAACGCTCCCACGTCCTCGGCCAATCCCGGCCTCCGGTCGAGGTAGTAACGCACCGAAGTCTTCAGTCCGCTGAAGCTGAAGTCGTCATGCGGCTCGTGCAGCAACGGGCGCGGAAACACGTGCGACGCCGGATTCCCCTCCTCGGCCAGGCGGTCGAGCACCGGCCCGCCTGGGTACGGAAGTCCCAGCACCTTGGCCAACTTGTCGAAACACTCACCCGCCGCGTCGTCCAGCGTCCCGCCCAGCACCCGATGCTTCCCCGGCGCTTCCACCAGCACCAGCAGCGTATGCCCGCCGCTCACGATCAGGGAAACGTTCCGACGGAACCCCGCCCAATCCGCCCGGGGCGGCTCTCCCGAAATCCACGGCGAATACAGGTGGCCCTCGTGATGGTTCACCCCGATCAAGGGCAATCCTGTCGCCGCGCAGAATCCTTGCGCCGCCGCATACCCCGCAGCCAACGCCGCCGGCAACCCCGGACCACGCGTCGCGCCCACGGCCTGCAGGTCGTCCACGCCCACTCCCGCCAACCGCAGCGCCTCCGTGCAGACGGGCTTGAGGTTCTTCAGGTGCTCGCGCACCGCCAACTCCGGCACCACGCCGCCGTACTCCGCATGCATGCGGATCTGCGTCGCCACCACGTTCGACAGCACCACGCCATCCGACACCACCGCGACGCTCGTCTCGTCGCAGGAGGATTCAAAGGCCAGCAGCATCGCTCAGTTCGAAGGCTTCGCCGGAGCGTTCGTCTTCGAACCCGACGCCGTGCGCTTGCTGAACAGGTTCACGCCCTTCAACAGGTCCACCGCCCGCTCCAACTGCGGATCCCGGTCTTTCACGACCAACTCCCGCAACGTATCCCGACGCGATGCATCAAACCCCTTCAACACTTCCTCCAACCCGGTCTTGCCCCCCGGCATCCGGCGCATCTGGATCGCAACCTCTTCGTCATCGGTCAGTGGCACCACGATGTCCGGGGTCAACCCCTTCTCGTGAATCACCCGATGCGACGGCGTGTAATACTTCGCCGTCGTCAACCGCAGCGCTGAACCATCCTGCAACGGCAGGATGCTCTGCACCGACCCCTTGCCAAAGCTCTGCTCGCCGACGAGCACCGCGCGCTTCAGGTCCTGCAGGCAGCCCGACACGATCTCCGCCGCCGAGGCACTGCCTCCGTTCACCAGGATCACCATCGGCATCCGCCGCACCCGACCGCGGCCGAACGCCCGACGCTGGGTGTTGCTCGAGGCATTCCGTCCCTCCGTCGACACGATGGGCTGACTCTTGTCCAAAAACTTCTCGCAGACCGCCACCGCCTGATCGAGCAACCCGCCCGGATTCCCCCGCAGGTCCAGCACCAGCGACTCAATTCCTTTCGACTCCAGAAGCTTCAAAGCCTCTTCCAACTCATCCGCCGTCTTCTCGGCAAACTGGGTCAACCGGACGTACCCCACTTTGTCGGGACCCACCGGAAATTCGCGCCGATTGTTGATGTCCTTCGCCGAGTACACCCGGATGTCCGCCCGAGTGAGCGTGATGTCCCGCGGTTCGGTCTGGCCGTTCTTGATGACCGTCAGCACCACCTTCGATCCAGACTCGCCCCGCAGCGTCGTCACCGCGTCGCCCTGGTTCATCCGCTCCGTCGTCTTGCCATCAATCTTGACGATCTTGTCCTGCGGCATGATGCCCGCCTCGAAGGCCGGCGTGTCCTCCATCGGAGCGATCACCACCAGCGCCCCGTCCCGCGCCTGCACCTGCAACCCCACCCCGCCGTACGTTCCCTCGGTGTCCTGACGGAGGTCCTCGTACTTCGACAACTCCATGAACTCGCTGTGCGGATCGAGCGTCGACAGCATCCCCTTCAACGCCCCCTGGACGAGATCCTTGTACGTCAACTTCTCGCCATCGACGTAATCCCGCCGCACCCGTTCCAGCACCCGCGAAAACAACTCCAACTGCTGGTAGGCATCATCCTTGTCGTCCGCAGCCGACAAGCGGAACACCTGCGCCCCCGAGAAGACATACAGGGACAGCGCGACACTCAGCACTCCATACACAAGTCGTCGGTTCATGGCGTTCGTACCTGCGCGCCACCCTACGAGCCCACCGCCCAACCCGCAAGGAACCCCTGCGGCAATGTCGGGCAGCAGGGGAGTTCCAAGTCGCCAGATTCAAGTTTCAAGTCCGCCAGCCGGCGGCCGGCATCTGGAAACCAGTCTCATCGGGCCTCACTCCATGGCCTCAATTCGATCGGCGTAGACCGCAATCATCTTGTGCTTCGGCAGCAGGGCCTCGATGTGGGGCCACAGCCGGTTCAGGAGAGTGTGAAAGTCCCGGCGACGAAGGTTTCCGAACCGAAGGTGAACGATCCACGGGGGCGGCGTGGAGATCAGGATTCGTGCGGAGAAGTCAGCATCTTTGGAGACGATCACCAGTCCGCGCTCCCTCGCGTAGTCCCACAAATCCGAATCTTCGGCGCCCTTACCTGGAACACTGCCGCTGGATACGACGGGGAGGGATGGTTGAAACGCCAACCTCAAAGGAACATTCTCATCGGGGACAAAACCGTTCACGCGACCTTCTCGATGACGAAGTGGTTGCCCATCAGACGGGAGGAATATCGAAGGCAAGCCAGCACGTCGTCGCGGGTCAGGGTCGGATATTCCTCAAGGATTTCCTCAATCGAGTCGCCCGCCCCAAGGAATTCCAGCACCGATTGCGCCGTGATCCGGGTGCCGCGAACCGTCGGTCGTCCGTTGCAAACAGTTGGGTCGATGATGATGCGGTCTTCCATCGGCGACGACCGTGGGCCCGGTGCCCAATGCCGGCAAGGAACCCCTGCGGCAATGCCGGGCGGCAGGGGAGTTCCAAGTCGCCAGATTCAGGTTTCAAGTCCGAGACCCAGCAATGGGGTCGACCCGCGACACTCGATGTCCGTACGTCCCCGACAACAACACCATCCATTCGCGCCCATCCGCCCCCGAGACCTAAGCCCACCTTCGACGCGGCCCCCTCTGCTTCTCCGCTTCTCTGATGTATTCCCCTCCGCTGTAAATCCTCCGCTGTAAA
>CAIMMI010000114.1 GCA_903842505.1 uncultured Verrucomicrobiota bacterium
CCTTCACCACAGAGGACGCTTCATGCTACTGGGTGCCCCGCTCTTCCGAGATCTGTGAAATCGGTGCAATCGGTGGATAACCCAACTGCCGCTTTCAGGTTCAGGGCCACACACCGTCTAAGCCGTGTCCATGCAGGGGCAGTCTCACGCGGAGCCGCGGAGAGCGCAGAGAGAGATGCCGATCACAAATACTTCTACGTCGGCAACGGGGCACCCAACAGTGACAGACCGACTCGCCATCCAAGTGTCCTTTTCCCTCCGCGTCTCCGCGTCTCCGCGTGAACCTGTCCCCGCCTTCCATCGCATGGATAGGGCCAAGGCAGGCGAAGCCTTTTCCCCGCCCCGCGCCCTCGGCGGCTAACATCTGGTGGGTTTCGCGGATCCAACAGACAATCCGTGGTCCGTCTTCGGCAACCGGGGTTGAGGACAACGGGCCCCGTCGGGAGTCCATCATGGAGTCGCCACCCTACCATGAAACCAAGATACCCAACGTCCACCCGGGGACTCCACGCTGCCGCGGCATTGCTGGCCATTGTCGTTCCCTTCGTCTCGGCAGTGGGTGCCGGCGCGGACCCGACGGTGGCTGCCGGAACGCCCGGTTTCTCGTGGTTCCGGTTCCTGGCGCCGTTCCACATGGTGGTCCTCCACCTGCCGATCGGCTTCCTCCTGTTGGTGTCGGCGATCGAGATCTGGACCTGGCGCAAACCATCCGCGGAGCGTCGCGAGGTCATCCAACTCGGCATGACGCTGGGTGTCGTCGCCACCGCGTTGACCATGCTTCTGGGATACCTTCGCGCTTCGGATGGCGGCTATGACGAACTGACCCTCTCGCATCATCGGGGCTGGGGTATCGCGGCCGGAGCGTTGATCCTCGTGGCCTGGGGGCTGCATCGAGCCATCCTGCGGGATCCGGCCCCGGGCGGATTGGTCGCCTTCCGGACGCTCCTCTTCACAGGGCTCCTCTGCCTGGCCATCACCGGGCATCACGGAGGAAGCCTCACGCACGGCACCACGCTCCTGACGGAGCATGCGCCGGAATCCGTGCGACACCTGCTCGGCCTCGGCTCAGCCCGGTCGCCTTCGAATCCGTCCACCGCTTCCGCCGTTTCGTTCGCGACCGTGCGTGCGTCGTTGGAAAAGAAATGCTTCATCTGTCACGGCGTGGAAAAGCAGAAGGGGAAACTCCGCCTCGACGATCGGGCGCTCGCCCTCATCGGTGGCACCAGTGGCAGGCCTGCCATCACCCCGGGTGATCCTGGACGATCCGAGATCATCCGCGCCTGCCTCCTGCCGGCCAGCCACGACGAAGCCATGCCGCCGGAGGGCAAGGAACCCCTGACCAGCCAGGAACTCACCGCCCTGATCCACTGGATCCAGGCCGGCGCGAGCTACTGAGCCGGGACGAGGGGTCCAACCTGAAAAGGCGGGGGTATCCGCAGATGGCGCCGATTGCGCAGATGAAGAGCCGGAAAGGCTCGGATTCGAACCAGGCGGGCGCTTACCCCGCGGGTGCAGAGTCATCGCGGTTCAAGTCCCTGCCCATCTGCGTCATCTGCGCCATCTGCGGATAGATAACCTGCCGGTTCCCGGGCCAGATGCCGCCCTCACGGCGAAATCGGCGCCCCTCCCAGGAACTCCTGCGCCTCCCGATAGTTCGGGGAGAGCCGCAGGACCTCCCCGTACGAAGCCTTGGCGGCATTGGTGTTGCCCTCGCGCACGGAAAGCCGGGCCAGGTGCAGATGGGCGAGGGCCGAGTTCGTCGAGATCTCGAGGGCCCGTTCCAGATGCTTACGGGCGTCTGCGGCCTTCCCTTCTGCTGCGAGGGCGATACCCCACTGAACCTCTGCATCGAGCAGGTCAGGCCGCAATCGGGAGGCGGCCGCGAACTCCGCGTGCGCTTCGGCGTACTTCTTCTGGCGGGCCAGGGCCTGGCCCAACACGGCATGAACCTCCGCCGTTGCCGGTCGCATCGCCAGAGCCTCCCTCAGCAGCGGCTCAGCCTGCACGGCGGACTCGTCCTTCGCGGCCAGCATCCGACCCATCTGGAGCCGGACCGCGAAGTGGTGCGGCATCAGTTCGATGACCTTCTTCCATTCCGAAAGCGCGCCGTCCACATCCCCGAAAGATTCGTGCATCCGACCGAGTTGATCGTGGAGCACCCAGTCATCCGGGCGTTGGGCCAGACGCTTGCGGAAGACTTCCGCCTGCGCGGCGAACGCCGTTGGCTGGACACCCTTGGCCAGCGCAGTGAGTTCCTTCTGGAATCGGACCTCCCGATCCGCGGCATAGGCCTGAGTGCTGAAGGGCGGACGGCGCAGCCGCGAACGCATCCCGTCCGCGATCCGGAAATCTCCCCAACTGGTCACGGCCAACCGCTGTGACACCTCGTCGAGTGAGATCCAGTCCGCAGCCGATCCGGCCTTGGTCGACTCGGGCAGGGCTTCCAGGACGGCAGCTCCGGTGAGCAGCGCCAGCAGGTAACTCCCCGGCAGTCGGAAGTGGACGTGCTCCCAGAAGAACTCGTTGCCCGGCACACCGAACCGCGCGTTCTTGGCGAACGTCGCTTCCGCATCCATCAGCCACACCCCTTCCGCCTCCCGCTTCGAGGCCACCTTGCGGACCACCTCGTTCAACTCGCTGTCCGCCCGGAACCGCAGCGTATCGAGGTCGCGGGCCCGCGCGAAGGCCAGCACCGCGTTCGTGTCGCCCGATCCCGCCGCCAGCCTGGCCCGACGGAACATCAGTTCGGCGTGACCTGCATCCTGCTTCAACGCCTGGTCGTAACCCCGCCGCGCCCCGACCGCGTTTTCCTTCGCCTCTGCCTGCTTCCCTTCCTCGAAGGCGGCTTCCCACTGTTTCCTCGCCCCAGCATCCAGGCCGGGCGGAACCTGTGAACCAAACGGCGCCGAGTCCCGCTGGTTCACTGCCACCGTCCCGACGATCACGCGGGCACCAGCCGATCGACCCGCCTCGACGATCGAGCGGAGATTCGACTCGAAAGCCGCCCGCACCTCGTTCAGGCGCGGATCTTCCATCGACACCTGATGATCGAGGAACATCTCCAGCCCACCCCACGCCTTCGGAGCCTGTCCCCGTGCGGCAAGCCGACGGGCCAATCCGTCCAGCCACTGACCCGTCCGGGTCTTCTTCAACCACAACCCCCAACGCACCCACCGTCCCGGCGCACCGCGACTGCCGAAGACCGTGCCCGGACCGAAGGGACCGGTGACCTCGTTGTTGCCCATGTAGACCACCCACACGTCCGCCTTCAACTGCCGACAATCCTCGGCGATCTCCCGGATCACGTGCGAATTGATCGCCGTCACCGCCGCATTCACCACCTCCACCTTCCGCCCGGACAACCGTGCTTCCAGCAACGTCTCCACGACCCTCGGATACCCATAAGCCGGCTCCGGGTCGCCCATCGCCGCCGACTCCCCCAGCACCAGCACCCTCAGCGATCCCGGCTCCCGCTCCACTGGCAGCGAAATCGGCTGCGGGGTCCGCCCGAGTTCCGGAGGCATGAACCGCCAGGTGAACCGCGGATTCTCATTCCACACCGGCCGCCCGCCGGCCTCGCCCCGAACCAGGAAACCCGACTCCCAACCAACGCCCGCCAGACGCAGTCCACCCTCCAGTGCCCCCAATACGACCCCGCAGGCCAGGACCGCAGCCAATAGCCGAAACACCCACAGCCGTCCTGGCGATACCGTCGCACCTTCTTTTCCTGGGGAAGTCACGGACCCATCAAAGCCTGACCAGGGGGGTTCCTTCCAAGTTCCAAGTTTCAAGCCTGCGTCCAGGGCCACGCTCTGCATCCTTCCCTGAACACCCCTCCTGCATGACTTCGCATCTCGACCTGCTCATCGCCGGCCAGGCCCGCCCCTCGTCGGACGGCACCCGCACCGAAGTTCGCTCACCGCACGATGGCCGGGTCATTGGATCGGTCGCCCGGGCCACGACAGCGGACCTCGATCAGGCCGTTGCCGCGGCCCGCGAAGCCCTCCGTTCGTGGTCGACCATGACCAGTTACGATCGCGAACGCATCATCCGCAAGGCATCCGCCCATGCCCGCAAGGAGGCCGATGCCATCGGCCACCTGATGGCACTCGAGCAGGGCAAGCCCCTGGCGCAGTCGAAGTCCGAAGTCGTCGGATCCTGTGACACGCTGGACTACTACGCAGCCGAAGGCGTGCGGATCGAAGGTTGGACCAATCCCACCGAACACCGCGACTATCGTTCCTGGGTGAACTGGCAGCCGGTGGGTGTCTGCGGATTGATCACGCCCTGGAACTACCCGGTCTCGCTCCTCAGTTGGAAGCTCGGTCCCGCGTTGGCGGCGGGGTGCACCGTCGTCGTCAAGCCCACCACCATCACGCCGCTCTCGCCGCTCGCCTTCTGCCGCGCGCTCACCGAGGGCGGCATTCCGCCCGGCGTCATCAACGTCGTCACCGGCCCCGGCGCGACGCTCGGCGAAGCCCTCGTGCGACACCCGGGCGTCGCGAAGATCGCCCTGACCGGATCCTCCGACACCGGCAAACGCATCCTGAGCCTCGCGGCCCCGTTCCTGAAGAAGGTCTCCCTCGAGCTCGGTGGCCAATGCCCGGCCATCGTCTGCGCCGACGCCCAGGTCGAACTCGCCGCCCGCGTCGTCGCCTACAAGGCCTTCCGCAACGACGGCCAGTCGTGTTCTTCGGTCAACCGCGTGTACGTCCACGCCTCCGTCCGCGACGAATTCCTCCGTCACCTCCAGTCCGCCGCCGAGGCGCTCACGCTCGGCGACGGAATTTCGAATCCCAACGTCGACCTCGGTCCCATGGCCACCGCCGAGGGCGTCCAGCTCTGCCGCGAACACGTCGCCGATGCCCTCGCCGCCGGCGCTGAACTCATCACTGGCGGGCGCGCTCCGGAGGGCGAGACGTTCCACCGCGGCCACTACTTCCTGCCCACGATCCTCGCCAACTGCACCCAGGCCATGCGGGTGTTCCGCGAGGAAACCTTCGGCCCCATCGTTGGCGTCACCTCCTTCGATCGCCTCGACGACGCCGTCGCCCTCGCCAATGACACCGCCTACGGACTCGTCAGCTACCTCTTCACCCGCGACCTCGCGACCACCGTCCGCGTCAGCGAGGCCCTCGAAGCCGGCACCGTCTGTGTCAATCACGGCGCGGTGAACACCAACTACGGCCCCTACGCCGGCTGGAAGGATTCCGGCTACGGCCTCGAACTCAGCCGCCGCGCCCTCTTCGAATACCTCAAACCCAAGCACGTGAAGGTGGGACTCTAAGAACCCAGATCCCAGTTGCCAGATTCCAGATGCCCGGTCATTCCGCCTTCTTTGCCCTGCGGACCACGGGCGGCTCCGCGTAGTCCTGCCACAGCCGATCCAGGACCCGGGCCTCCGGCGGGCCATCCAGGGCCACGAAGCGATACCGCAAGCGCAACGGTTTCCCGGGGGCAATCTCCACCTCGCCCGCCTGCTGCGGCGCCATGCTCAGGAATGGTTCGGTGGGATGGATCCGCTGCGGCTGCGGCGCATGGACGTTGGCTGGATGCCCCAGGACGGCGACTCCTCCCCATCGCCCGTCGACCGGCCCACCCAGGTAAGCCCATCGCCCAACCGTCTCCGCGCGGTCCCCGTTGGCACGATTCGTCACGCCTTCACTGTTCAGGAAATGCATGCGATTCGTCCCGTTCCAGGCCCAGTTGCCGCGAACTCCAATCCCGCCATACCGATAAAGCGGCAAGCGCACGGACGAATCCCCGGCACACGCATCCGTCACGTCCACATCGAACACGTGCCCGTCCACGTCTCCCGGGCCTCCGAGGTTCAACACCCGGACATTCCAAGCCTCTTGCAGCATCGGTCTGGGCACCCCGGCCGTCAGGTCGACCTGCCGGTGGCGGCTTCGAAAACCCGCCGTCACGGCACCGCTCCACACCGAGTCCAATCCGACGAACTCCACCGTTCCCTTGCGTTCTCCCATGTTCCAGGTGTCGGTCTTCCTCCCTTCGAAGACCGCCTGCGACCAGGCAAACCAGATCCCATGATGATGCCGATGATTCGACGGATAATCGTCCGTCACCGGCACACCGGACGGCGTCCGGACCGGATGGATATAGGCTCCGCGGCGGAACTCAGGCGTCAGGTCTGGACGCCCCGGTGGAAAATCCGTCGGGACCGTGCGGTAGGTCAGCACCTCGTGACCCCGTGATTCGACCCGCACGGCATCGCCCGACCGCGTCGCCTTGAGCGAAGCCGCAGCCGTGGCTCCGGATCTCAGCGAATAGGCCCGCTGCGTTCCGCGAGGCAGATTCCGCAGGATGAACCAGCCGGTTCCATCGGGCTCGCGTTGCACGGGGACCGACTCCCCGTTTTCCGGCACCAGTTCCAGCCCGGCATCCGTCACGTTCCCCAGGTCCACCTGAACCAGGGTCGCGACCCGATCCCAGCGCCCCGCCTCCACGATCCACTGGGAATCCGCCCACGCCAGCACGGGGCAGATCCATGCCGACACCCACCCGAACAGGAAGACCTTCCTCACCGTTCGACGATACAGGCCGCCTCAGGTCAGGCAATCGCCCAGCTCAAAACCGTTCCGGAACACCCTCCTCCAGGAAACGAACCCGCTCCCCGAGCCCTGCCTCCAACGCCAACCGGCGCAGCCAGGCCGCCGGCTCCTCCATCGATTCGAAGCTCAGCTTGAACGTCCCGAAATGCATCGGGACGAACCACTGTGCTGCCAAATCCCGGAATGCCTTCATTGCCTCATCGGGGCCCATGTGCACCCGGCGGAACGAGTCCGGATAGTAGGCGCCGATCGGCAACAGGGAGAGCTCCGGCTTCATGCGTTCCCCGATGTCCTGGAACCCGTCAAAGTAGGCCGAATCCCCGGCGTGATAGACCCGCCGACCCCGGTGCTCGAGCACGAACCCTCCGTAGCCCCGGTGCTCGTCCCGCAACGTCCGCGCTCCCCAGTGCTTTGCCGGGACCAACGTCACCTTCCAATCCCCGGAGCTGAACGACTCCCACCACCGCAACTCGATGATCCGTCCAAACCCCAGACGGCGCGCCAGACTCCCGCATCCCCAGGGCATCACGCCCACCTTTGCGGACGGCAAGCGCCGGAGCGTCGGCTTGTGGAAATGGTCGAAGTGCGCGTGCGTCAGCAGCACGAGGTCGATCGGTGGAAGCTCTTCCAACCGCAGGCCCGGCCGCCGCAACCGTTTCAACAGGAACAGCCAGTTCGCGAAGTTGGGGTCGATCAGTGCATTCAACCCCTCGAACTGGACCAGGAACGAGGCGTGCCCGATCCACGTCAATGCCAGCGCATCCCCACTCAACACCGGAAACTCCGGGGACTTCGTCGAACCCGTCCGGCGCGTCAACCATGCCTTCCAGACCATCTCATGGAAGAATCTCCCCGGACTGAAATGATTCGCCGGCGTCAGTTCCTTGAACGAACGGGGCAGGCGCTTCCGCCGCGGACTGGATCCATTCAGCGGTTCTTCGGCCATGGAAACCCTTCGTCGATCACTTGGCTTTCCTGGGTTCCCGCCGGAAGAGGAACCGAGGCTTGCCCCCGCGACTCTCGGCAAGCGTCGCTCCGCCCCGAGGCGTGACTCCCACCTCCACAAATTTTTCCCGGGCGGGCCGCTTGTTGAAGGCCTCGGTCAATTGGACCGACCCGGCCTTGAACAGACTCCCCATCGTCTTCCGTTTGATGAACGAGACGAACTCCGGCAGGTCTTCCACCGCGTCACCTTCGGTCGCCGCCTTGCGCTCGTACTCCTCCACCAGACGACGCAACCCGCCGAACAGGATCCAGACCAGCATCCCGGCCGGAATCCCCAGGAACGGCGAACCCGTGAAAATCTGCGCCAATGCCAACAGGAACATCGACCCCGCCGGCGCCGCGATGACGCACAGGTTCGAGTCCCGCAACCGCCACATCCAACGGATCGAATCCGACGCGCCCGAATACAGCAGGACCGCGTACACCATCAACCCCGGCAACCCGAAGTCCGACATCACCCGGCCGATGTCTCCGTCCGTCCCGCGAAACTCGAAATCGCCGAAAGATTTCGCAAACGAGAAGGGCACTCCATGCCCTGCCCGTCCCAGGCCGCCCCCGAAGGGATCCTCCAGCAGCAGTTGGGTTCCTGGACTCAGCACGATGTACACCCGGGACCAGATGTTGGCCGGACTCAACAACTCGCCAAAGCGCTCAGTCGCCGCTCCGCCCACCAGCAACATGCCGCCCGCCAACGGCACCAGCAGCAGTATCGGCAGCAACAGGAAACGACCTCCACCCCGCGAGAACACCGCCGAAAGCGTCACCCCCAGAATCAGCAGGAGCATCGATGTCCGGGATCCCGTCAGCACCAACGCGTACGAACACATGCTCGCACACAACACCAGGATCGTTCGCTCGAGGATCGTCGCACCCGGCACCAGGATGCGCGAGGTCGCAAACGTCGCGCAAAGGGCCATCACCGACCCGAACACCGCCGCCGTCACATAGGTCGAAAAATGCCGGAAGGTCGACCCTTGGGTTCCCGCATAGAATGTCCCAACCAACCGGGCTGACATGGCCTCGTCGGTCGCCATCATCGACCGAATCTCTGCCTCGGACTGGAAGAAGACGCCATACACCGCCGTCGCCGTACCCAGCAGGATCATCAACCAGACAAACACCTCCAACTGCCGGACGCTTCGGATCAGATGGTATCCCAGAAGCATCATCATCGGCGCAAAACACCAACCCCGGAGGGACGACAGACGCGCCAACCAGGGCACACCGAATGGCAAAACCCCGTAGAGGACGCTCAACGCCAACAGCAACTGGATCGCCGTACTGACGCGAGAACTCGGAAACAGGTTCTCCCTCCGCTTCAACTTCAACAGCACGAAGAGCAGCGCGAGCGTCATCGGGATGTCGTACGCGAACGTCATCACCGGACTCGGGAACCGCATCTTCAGCCACCCGTGAAGGAAGCCGATCAGCACGGCCAGGAAGAAGAAGGCGTTCGCGAACGGATTGGAACCCAGCGCACCGAGCACCGCCTGGATGATGCCCGCCAAGCCCCCCTTCTCCTTCCCCGTCACGGGACGTCCCATGACGGGATCGTTCATTACCTGGGTGGTCATCAGTTCCTTCCAGCTTTTCGACTTTCAGTGATCAGACCCTGCTCAACGCACGCTCGTAAATCGCCTCCGTCAGCCGCGCATGGCGGTCCGCCCCGAATTCACCACGCGATCGCTTCCGCCCTTCTTCCCCAGCCTTCACCAGCGACGGGACGGAAGCGAGTACCGACCTCAATTTCGCTCCGAGGCCGACCACGTCACCCAAAGGCACGAGCCACCCCGTCCTGCCATCCTCGATGATGGCCGCGGGCCCAACCGCCGAATACGCCACCACCGGCACGCCCAGCGCCTGCGCCTCCGCCACCGTCAGCCCAAAATCTTCCTCCAGGGCCGGATGTACCACCAGCACGCTGGCCGCCAGCAACGCCGCCACGTGCGCATCCGGCACGAAGCCCGTGAACGTCACCTGTCCCGCAATTCCCAACGCCACCGCCAACTCCCGCAATTCCCTTTGGTAGTCGGACTCCTGTCCGAACAACGATCCCCCGACCACGATCCCGTGAACATCCTTGTCTCCCCCGCGGATCACCTCCGCCAGCGCCCTCAGGAACTGATCCTGCCCCTTGAACCGCTGCAGGCGCGCACCCACCGTGATCCACTTCTTTCCCATCGGCAGCCCGTATGCCGTCGCCAATTCAGCCCGTGGCACCGACGCCACATGACGGTCCAACACCGCCCCGTTCACCCCGGGCCACACCAGCGATGTCTGCTTCCCCGCCCGCTCAAAGTACTCCTGCGTCCGCGGACAGTTCGCCAGCACATGATCCGTCGGGATCGCCAGGATCGCATCCGTCGACGGATGATCCTGCTCGACCGTATGAGTGGTCCACACTTCCGCGATCCCCGCGAGGGCTGCCGCCAGCCCGCCATACACATGCGCTCGAAATCCGTTCGAATGCAGAAGGCGGATCCCTCGCCGGCGAGCAATTCCCGCAATGGCGGCAATCGCGCCTGCCACCTTGTGCACTTCCCGCATCCGGTGCGTCTCCAGCACCTCCACCTCCACTCCGACTCCCTCCAGCATCTTCGTCAGGGGCCCGGGCCGGAGCTGGATGACCAGCGGCCGAAACCGGGTCCGATCCAATTCCCGGAGGCACTCCATCATGAGCGTCTCGGCCCCACCCTTCTCAGCCACACACGATATCCAGGCGATGCTTTCCGGCTGACTCATGGCTTTCGAACCTCCCCAAGCTCCGCGACCAGCATGGACTCCAGCTCACGGAACCTCACCTCATTTGAGGGACTCAATGCCATCAACGCCCGATGCGCCCGCAGACAGAATTCCCCGGCGTCCTGCCGGCTCCTTTGGGAGGCGGGCAAATCCACCAGGGGGCTGCTGACGACCGCCGCTTCACCCGGCTCGGCCACCCGAAGCAAGGGAAGGACCTCCAGATTCGACAACCCATCCACGATCCGGGTCTTCGCGTCCACCAGCACGAACCGGATCATGGGATCCGAGCCCACCCTCTCCTCCGCCAGCAACGCCACCGCCCCCGAAAACGTGCTGTCGAGCAGCGGACAGTCCTTCAGGTCCAGGTAGAGCTCCCGCACTCCCTCCCCCACCAGTCGACGCACTGCATCATCAAAATCCCGCGCGCGCTCCACCGCGGCGCGGCCGACGATCCGGATCACGGCGCGCGGAGGTTGGCTGGCAATGCTGATCTTTGCAGGACTGAGACCCATAGACCTCGGCACGCTCCCGGACCACCGCCCAGCCGTCAAGCGCACGGGCCCCTCGACTTTGTTCTTGGGCCAGGCCACACACCGCGCATCCTTCGCCACCGTGCAAGTTCCTCAGCGCGTCAATGTGCTCGGAGTCGGGATTTCCGTCCTCAATCTGGACTCAGCCCTCGACACCCTCATCGCCGCCGTCCGCACCCGGACGCCGGGCTACGTCTGCGTCACGGGTGTCCATGGCGTCATGGAATCCCAGGGAGATCCAAACCTCCGTCGCATCCACAACCGTTCGCTCCTCACCACCCCGGACGGCATGCCCATGGTCTGGCTGGGCCGTCTCGCAGGCCACCGCACCATGGGCCGCGTCTACGGACCCGACCTGATGGAACGGGTCTTCGCCTGGAGCCAGGATTCCGGGGCAACCCACTTCTTCTACGGCGGCAACACCGGCGTCGCCGAGGAACTGAAGGCCCGCCTCGAGCAGCGTTTCCCGGGTATCCGCATCGTCGGCACCTTCACGCCTCCCTTCCGCCCCCTGACCCCCGCCGAGGACTCCGCACTCATCGATCAGGTGGCCGCCTGCCGACCGGATTTCCTCTGGGTCGGACTCAGCACGCCGAAGCAGGAACGATTCATGGCCGCCTACGGGACCCGCCTTGCCGCCACCGTCCTTCTCGGTGTCGGTGCGGCTTTCGACTTCCACGCCGGCCGCGTCCGCCAGGCCCCGCGCTGGATCCAACGCAGCGGTTTCGAATGGCTCTACCGGCTCGCCTGCGAACCCAGACGCCTCTGGAAACGGTACCTCTCCAACAACCCCCGCTTCCTCGTTCGCATCGCCGCCCAGAAACTCGGGCTCCGAGCGTATCCCATCGAATCCTGACCTCCGCGCCCCCCTGCCATGGCCCAACCCTCCGCCTCCCTTCGGGACATCGTCGCCTTCGCCGATCACCTGCTCTCGCCTGCCCGTTTTCGCGACTGGGACGGTGCCCAGAACGGTCTGCAGTTCGAAAGCCGCGGTCCTATCCGGAAGATCGGGGCTGCCGTGGATGGCACCCTCGCCGTGGCACGCATGGCCATCGAAGCCCAATGCGACCTCCTCGTCGTCCACCACGGCCTGTTCTGGGGCAAGTCAACCCCCTGGACGGGACGCCGGGCCGACCTCATCCGCTGCCTGGTGGAAGCCGACCTGGCCGTCTACTCCCAACACCTCCCCCTCGATGCCCACCCCCGGCTCGGCAACGCCGCGGGCCTAGCCAAAGCCCTCGGATTCCGACGCTGGAGCCCGTTCTTCGCCCACCACGACGAGCACATCGGCGTCCAGGTACGCCCCACCAAACCCCTCCTCCGGACCGAACTCGCCGCGCGACTCACCACCGCCCTTGGCACCCCGCCGCGGCTCCTTCCCGGGGGCCCGGAATGGTGTCACCGCATTGGCATCTGCACCGGCGGGGCCGGCGCTGAACTCCAGAAGGCCGCCTCCGAAGGCGTCGACACCTTCATCACCGGCGAAGGTCCCCATTGGACCTTTGCGCTCGCCGAGGAAGCCGGCATCAACACGTTCTATGGTGGCCACTACGCCACCGAGACCTTCGGCGTCCGGGCTCTTTCCGAGGCCCTCTCCCGGAAATTCGGCATCCCCTGGACGTTCCTGGACCATCCCACCGGTCTCTGAACCCAAAAGCGGCAGTTGGAGTAGCCACAGATTTCGGATTTCACAGATGGGCCGGGTTGGAACGGCAGTCTTCCTCCTGCCAGGGCGCTCACCTCGCAGGTGTCCCCCGAACCAAACCCAAATCCCGGTTGATCGGTGCCATCGGTGCAACCTGAGGATCCAACCGCCTTTTCCAGGGTCAGAGATCGATCACATCAATCTCCAACCCCTCCTCCTCCAGTCGCAGCACCGCCACCGAGCGGCGCTCATCCCCCTTGCGACGACCGGAATAACCCGGATTCAGATAAAGTCGTCCGTCGAGAAGCTCATGGAAAACCTGATGCGTATGGCCGAAGACAACGACATCCGGCGAATGATGCAGATAAGCCTGCTGCAGGCGCTCGCTCGGCTCCTTCGGCTCAACGATGTGGTGCACCAGGAACTTCAATCCTCCCAACTCCACCACCTCCAACTCCTTGAACTCGGTTCGCGCGTCATCCGTGTTCCCCAGCACCGCCGTCACCGGAGCAATATCCTCCAACTCCAGCACGATCGATGGGAATCCCATGTCCCCCGCATGCAGGATGTGGTCGACCCCGGCAAAAGCCTCCCGGACCCGCGGATCCAGATGCCCGTGTGTATCGCTGATCACTCCAATCTTCATACTCCGATCCGTCTCCTGCCAACGCCGGAGCCGACTCCCATATCCTGAATCGGCGCTCCCTCGTGGAATCCATCGACTCCGCCTGATTCAGGACGCGGAAACAAGCCGGAATCCTGCATCCAACGCCAGGGCGTATCTGGACCCTGTCCGCCGATACGGGTGGGGCGAGCTGTAGGCCGCGTGCCCCCACGCGGCGCATCCTCAACCCCGCCGGGTGAGGGCACCCGGCCTTCCATCAGGGCCGCCGAAACGGGTGGGGCGAGACTCCGTCGAGCCGTGTCGGAGTTTGAAGTTTTCAGGTTCAAGTTTGAAGCGGGAGCCGGGCTTGAAACTTGAATCTTGAAACTTGGGACTCCTGCCCGGCTCGTGAGGGCCCTCGCCCCACCCCTCGCTGGGGTCAGCATCACCCTGCGCCCGGAATGACAGGCCCCAAACGAAAAAGCCCCGGGGCTGCGCTCGCAGCACCGGGGCTCGAATCCACTTCGGGAACGCTCGCCCGGAGGGCTTCAGATCCTCAAATCGGCTCACCCAACTGGAACCGTAGGAAGCGACGGATGGTGATCTCGTCGCCCAACTGCTTGCCCAACGCACCGAGATGCGCCAGCACCTTGAGGTCCGGGTTCTTCACGAAGCCCTGCTCCAGCAGGCATGCTCCCTCGAAGAACTTGTTCAGCTTGCCCTCGATGATCTTCGCCACCGCCTGCGCAGGCTTGCCCTTCACGGCGTCGCTCTGCCCGGCGATTTCCTTCTCCTTCTCGACGAGCTCCGCAGCGACGTCGTTGCGCGAGATCGACACCGGGCTCGCCGCCGCGATCTGCAGCGTGATGTCCCGAACGAGCTGCTTGAAGTCCTCGCTGCCCGTCGTCGCTTCCTTCGTCGCTCCGACCTCGACCAGAACGCCGACCTTGCCGCCCGTGTGGATGTAGGCCGCGATCAAACCCTGACCCTGGACCTCCAACCGTTGGTGACGACGGATCTGGATGTTCTCACCGATGCGCGCCACGGCGCCCACGCGGTCCGCCTCGAGATCGGCACCCGACTCCGCGGCCACCTTGTTCGCGAGGTCCGACACAAACGCCTTGAACGAGTCATTCCGCGCGACGAAGTCCGTCTCGCAGTTCACTTCGATCAGGACGCCCACGCGACCGCCCTGAACGACTGCCTGACCAATCAGGCCTTCGTTCGCGGCGCGGTCCGCCTTCTTCACCGCAGCTGCGGCACCCTGCTTGCGCAGGATGTCGACCGCCGCCTGAAGGTCGCCCTTGGTCTCATCAAGGGCCTTCTTGCAGTTCATCAGGCCCGCGCCGGTCATGGCGCGAAGCTGGCCCACCAGGGCCGGTGTGATTTCTGGCATGGATCTAGATTGTTGAATTTGAGTCGCTGGGATCCCGCCCCCGCCTTCAGTGCCTGCACCAAAGACTGGAACCCGGGGCCCGCCGTCGCCGGCCGCACCCCTCGGAACCCCATGGAACCATCAAACCGTCGCGGGAGCCGCCTCGGCAGCCGGGGCTTCCACCACCGGGGCCGCAGCAACCTCGACCGCGGGGGCCGGGGCCGGAGCGGCTTCTTCCTTGTTCACCTTGCGCGACTTCTTGGCCTCGTGTTCGGCCTTCGACTTGGCAATCGACCCCGTCACCGCCGCCAACAGCAGCTTCACGGCGCGGATCGCGTCGTCGTTGCCCGCGATCGGATAGTCCACGAGATCGGGATCGCAGTTCGTGTCCACGATGGCCACGATGGGAATCTTCAGGCGGCGCGCTTCGGCGACCGCGTTGTGCTCCCGCTTGATGTCGATGATGAACATCGCGTCAGGCAACGCATCGATCGTGCGCATGCCGTCGAGATTCTTCGCGATGCGCGCATGCTCGCGGCGCAGCATCGACTGCTCCTGCTTCACGTACGCGTTGATCGAGCCGTCCTGGTCCATCCGCTCGATCTCCTTCATGCGCGCCAGCGAGCGCTTCACCGTGCGGAGGTTCGTCAGGGTGCCGCCCAACCAGCGACCCGTGATGAACGGCTGCCCGCAGGCCGCCGCCGCTTCCTTCACCGCTTCCTGCGCCTGCTTCTTCGTTCCGCAGAACAGCACGTTGCCGCCCTTGGCCGCAACCTCGCCGAGGAACTCGCACGCCTTCTCCAACTGCCGGACCGTCAGGTCCAGGTTGATGATGTGGATTCCGTTCCGCGCCTCGAAGATGAACGGCTTCATCTTCGGGTTCCAACGCCGCGTCTGGTGTCCAAAATGCACGCCAGCGTCGAGCAACTCCTGAATCGTAACCTGACTCATGTGACGGATCTCTCTCTGCTTCCATTGGTTCGCATCCCGACCTCAGCGAAACCTCGCCTCGGACGGAACCATCCGGCGGAAGGACCGGATTCAATACCGATGTTGTTGTGGCCGCCGATGACCCTCGTCACCGGACTTTTTCAGGCCGTTTTCCCCAGTCAGTTGCCTGACAAGGGGACGCGGACCCTACCAGCACGATCCTCCCGGGCAATCCCGTTTTTCCCGGATTTGACCAACCAGGCGCATCTGAACTCTGCCTCCAGCGAGAGGTGGGGCGAGTGTCCTCACGAGCCGGTGGGGAGTCCCAAGTTTCAAGATTCAAGTTTCAAGGCTGGCTCCCGCTTCAAACTTGAATCTGAAAACTTGCGACTTCGAGCAACGGCTCGACGGAGTCTCGCCCCACCCGTTTCGGCGGCCCTGATGGAAGGCCGGGTGCCCTCACCCGGCGGGGTTGAGGATGCACCGCGTGGGGGCACGCGGCCTACAGCTCGCCCACCGGATTCGGGGGCCGTCTCAGGATGCGCCCTGACCCACCACCCACGGATCACGGGGCCAACACCGTCGGGACCATCACTTCATTGCGACGCAGGAATCCCGGAGTCCACGGGGGATCGAAGTACCCGAACTGAGCCGGCCCGGTCGCCAGCAGCCGCTTTTCCTCCATCCAAGCCTGCAGGGTCCGGGCTGCCTTGCCCTCCGGCCCCTGCTGGCCACCCCGAAAACGCAGCACCGCAAACGTCCCGGGTTCAACCCGACGCACCGCAACCTTCCCGTCCTTGGGAGCCGGAGGCGTCTCCATCTTCTCCGGCAACACGAACGCCATCTTCTTCGCATCGGACCCAACCCCCGTCATCAGCACCGGTGTGGTCATGGCGATCTTCTGCTCCGCCGCGTTGTCCTTCGAGATGTAGCGGAACAACCGCATGAAATCGTCCCCTCCCGTGGCGGTCTCCACCACCTTCAGCGCCGGATACTCCCGGATCTCCACCTTGCCCTCCCGTCGCACGACCCGATAGGGCGCGGATTCGTAACCCGCACGCGTCGCAAAACATCCCGTGAGAACGGTGGCCGACAACAGTACCACCGCGGACGCCGACCACCAGACAGCCTTGGACATGCCCGATCCTAGGTCGGAGGCCCGCCGTTGCAACCCACGGCAGGGCTCATCCTGACACTGCCGCCAGCGAGAGGTGGGACGAGTGTCCTCACGAGCCGGTCAGGAGTTCCAAGTTTCAAGATTCAAGTTTCAAGGCTGGCTCCCGCTTCAAACTTGAATCTGAAAACTTGCGACTTCGAGCAACGGCTCGACGGAGTCTCGCCCCACCCCGTCCCACCCCGCCCCGAGGCCCACCCGATTCGGGGGCCATATCAAGAGGCACCCAACCCCAGTTCCCGGTTGCCATCCAACGCCCGGCCGCCTGACATGGATGCCTTGAAGGCCCGTCGTCCAACTGAGCGTTACCCGATC
>CAIMMI010000115.1 GCA_903842505.1 uncultured Verrucomicrobiota bacterium
CATCCCGCAAATCCTGCCATCCTGTCCGTCCCCTCCCCTCATCCCGCAAATCCCGTCATCCTGTCCGTCCCCTCCCCTCATCCTGCAAATCCCGTCATCCTGTCCGTCCCCTCCACCCATCCCGCAAATCCTGCCATCCTGTCCGTCCCCTCCCCTCATCCCGCAAATCCTGTCATCCTGTCCTTCCTCAAACCCCAAACCCAGCCGTGTGCGCAGGTCACTTCCCACCCAGTTCCCCAAAAACCTTCTCCGCCATCCCGTCAAAAGAGCCCCCGATGAAATTCCGGATGCGTTCGTTCCTGCCCAGTTTTTCGCGCAGCGCCGGCATGGCCTTCTTCAACGCCTCGATTCCCGCTCCGGTATCGACGAACTCCTTCACCTCGTCTCGAAGCGTCCGGAAGAACTCGAGCTGGTGATCCAGCAACTCCGGCCCGCCCACCAGTCCATGGCCGGGGCAGACGATCCTCGGCTTCAGCGCCCGCGCGGCCTCCAGCGTCGGAACCCACTTCAGCACCGATCCATCCCCGGCGTTGTTGAACGGTCCGTTGACGCAGGCATCGCCCGTGAACAGCACCCGCTCCTTCGGCAACCACGCGAATCCATCCCCCTCCGTGTGCGCCACCCCGAAGTGGACCAACTCCGCCCGCTTCTCCCCGTCGTCGAAGATCATCCGATCCGGGAACAGCAGCGACGGCGGCACCAACCGGGAACGGGCGACATCCGATCTTCCGCGAGCCTCGCCCTCCCACCGTCCGGGAGCCCCGCCGAAGAGCCCCGTCTCGAACCGTTGCATCGCCTTCAGCACCCCTTCGTGGGCCACGATGGTCGCGCCTTGATCCGCCCACACCGCGTTGCCGTAGGCGTGGTCCCCGTGATGATGCGTGTCGAAGGCGAACCGGATGGGTTTCGCCGTCCCCTTGCGGATCTTCGGGAGCACCTCGTCCGCGCCGGAGGGAAAGTTGGCATCCACCACCAACACGTAATCCCGGAACACGATCCATCCCGTGTTGCAGTGCGCCCTTCGGACGAGATCTCCCTCATGGAACCACACCCCAGGCGCGACCTCCTGCGCCTCGCCCACCGCCGCCTGCAGGATCGGCACCCAGCACGATACCCACAGCCCGAGCATCCACGACCACGCCTTCTTCCGCATACCTGGAAGCCTTCACGACTGGACGTCCCCGCTACAAACCAAACATCGACCGAGCATCCCTTTCCGGCCCTTGCGCGCCTCGGATGTAAACCACCCCCTCCGTTGTCCACTTCAGGCTCGCCATCGCCCACCGGGACCGCAACGTTGCCCACACAGAACTCCCCCTGGGCCATGAACCTGCTATCCCGACTCCATCCGGTGCTGCGTGGCGGATCCCGTCGCCGCGGCTTCACGCTGATCGAACTCCTCGTCGTGATCGCCATCATCGCGATCCTCGCGGGCATGATCCTGCCCGCGTTGGCCAAGGCGAAGCAGAAGGCCCAGCAGACGAAGTGCACCAGCAACCTGCGACAGCTGGGCATTGCCCTGACGATGTACGTCTCCGAGTACAACCGTTACCCCGGCCACTACTTCGTTCCCAATTCGCAGGTCGTCTACCCCGCCCGACTCCTCCGCTACACCGGCAGCAACCTCGCCGTGTTCAACTGCCCCACCGAGATCCCGAAGTACTACTACACGAACAACCCCACCACCCAGCGGCCCATGACCGTCACGCCGAACACCGGGTTCTGCTACGGCTACAACGACTGGGGTGGCGTCTCCGAGTTCAGCCGACCCTACCAGGGCCTCGGCGGCGACATCGGCAGCGGATCCGAACCCTGGAACATCGAGCCCAAGGAATCCCACGTGAAGGCGCCCGGCGACATGATCTGCATGGCCGACAGCCGATCCGACGCCCAATGGGACACCGCCATCGACCCGGCCGACGGCGATCCCAACGGTCCCGAACAGTCCGAATGGCCCAGCAGCCGTCACGGTGGCAGTGGCATCCCGAAGTCCGGTGTCATCGCCAAGGGCGTGAAATCCAGTCGAGGCGGCGGAGCCGTTTTCATGTTCTGCGACGGCCACGCCGAGTTCATCAAGCAGGAACTCGCCGTTTCCCGCGACCCCAACATGCGCCGCCGCTGGAACGCCGACAACGAACCCCGCCTCGGGCAGTAAGCGCCCCCGCGCATCCTTCGCGCCTTTGCGTCTTCGCGCGAACTCCCCAGCTTTTGAATGCTCGCGCGAAGCCGCGAAGCCGCGAGGAGTTCCTCCGATGGGACCCAGGGGTCCGTTCCCGATTCCTCCATCCCAGGTGCTCCTTTGTAGGCCGGGTGCCCTCACCCGGCGTGGATCATGAACCGCCGCGTGGGGCACGCGCCCTACACATTTCCGGTACCGTTCAGGTTCCCCACCCCATGCCCGATCACCTCAACACCCTCGGCTTCGCACAGATCCCCGGCGTCCTCGACACAGCCGGGCAGTCCCGCCTCCTCGCGGCCCTCGGGCCCACCACCGGGCCAGGCCGACGCGGCCTACTGTCGAATCCCACCGTCGCCGCCCTCGCTTCCTCTCCCACACTCCTCGACCTCGTCCGCCCACACCTTCCCGCCCCACCCGTCCCGACCCGCGCGATCTACTTCGACAAATCGCCCGACACCAACTGGCTCGTTCCATGGCATCAGGACCTGACCATCGCCTTGCGTGAACCCGCGGAAGTCCCCGGATTCGGTCCATGGAGCACCAAGGACGGAATCACACACGTCCAGCCTCCGGTCGCCTTGCTGGAGCAGATGCTGACCGTCCGCCTGCATCTCGATCCGACCGACGCCTCGAACGGCGCCCTGCGCGTCCTGCCCGGTTCACATCGATCCGGCCGACTCGATCCCGGGCA
>CAIMMI010000116.1 GCA_903842505.1 uncultured Verrucomicrobiota bacterium
GCCTGGCCCGCCGCCCTCGCGCTCGTCGCCTGGATCTTCGCCCTCACCCGCGGCCCGGGCCTCACCCGCTCGCTGGCCGTCGCCCTCGGATGGACGTTCCTTGCCTGGGCTGCCCTCCGACTCCCCGCGGACACCCGCCCCTTCACGCTCGTGATCGCCGCCTTCGCCGCCATCCATCTCGTCCTGCCCGCCCTGGCCGCCGCACGGCGCACCTCGAGCACGCCGCCACCGTCCAACCCGACGCCCACGCCCACCCCTCCAGACCCGACGTGCGGTCCGTCGCCCACTGCCGCCGCCGCAGCCGTCCTCCTCGGCCTCGGCCTCTGGGCCTCACCCCACCGTCTGGAGGCCGCCACCACCCCCACGGCCCTCGCCGAATCCATCACCCACGACGTCCGCGTCGAGGAGGGCTTCGCCACCGCCACCACCCGCATCCGCTGGAACGCCACCCGCAACCAGTCACTCCCCATCCTCTTCGATCCCGCCGTCCTCATCCGCGCCAACTTCCCCACCAACGCGCTCCGCCTCATCCAAGCCCCGACCGAGTCGCGCCGCGGCCACCAACTCCTCGCCCTCACCAACGGCACGGTCGACATCGACCTGACGTTCCAGTTCCGCACCACCGTCCGCGACGGTGTCTCCGGCTTGGTCCTCCCGACTCCCCACGGTCTCGTGAACCGCGTGAACCTCACCCTCGCAGACCTCGACGTCGACGTCTTCGCCCCCGACGCCGTCTCCATCGACCGCCAGAACTCCACCAGCAACACGACCATCGTCCGCATCATCCTCGCCCCCGCGACGGATCCCTGGATCGCCCGGCGCCCCCGCTCCCGCGACCTCCAGAACGAGAAGCCCCTCTTCTACGCCGACACCACCCACCTCTTCACCCCGACCGCCGGTCTCGTCGAGGGCCTGCACGTCCTCCAGATCCGCCCTGCCCAGGGCCAACTCTCCGAACTGCTCCTCGATATCCCGACCGGTGCCACCATCACCGACGTCGCCGACGCCAACCCCGCCCCGGCCCCGGCCCCAGCCGCCAACATCGACGCCAAGCAGAACCGCCCCACCCCCGCACCCAGCGTCTCGCTCTGGCGCTTCGACCCGGACACCCGCCGTCTCCGCATCACTCTCGCCCCGGCCCAGTCCCGCCCCTTCGCGCTCGTCGTCCGTTCCCAGATCGCCACCGGCGCCCTTCCCGTCGAGCAACGCGTCGAGGTTCCCACGGTCGTCGGCGCCGCCGGACAGGTCGGCGCCGTCGGCATCGCCACCGGCAACGAGGTCCAGCTCGACAGTGTCGTCCTCGACGCCCTCTCGCCCCTCAACCTTGAAGATTACCCCGCCGCACCGGTCCAGTACCTCCAGTCCCGCATGCCCGGCCTGGCGCTCCGCCGCGCCTTCCGCCACACCGAGGCCCGCGGCTCGCTCACCCTCAAGGCTTCCGCCGTTGAACCCGACATCCGCGTCGAGACGCAGGACACGCTCTCGCTCGGCGAAGACCGCACGGTTCTCGCCTCCAACCTCAAGATGACCGTCACCCGCGCCGGCATCTTCCGCGTCAGCTTCGCCCTCCCCGCCGGACTCGACGTCGAGTCGATCACCGGTCCCGCCCTCAGCCACTGGACCGAACTGAAGTCCACCACCGAACGGATCATCACGCTCCACCTCAAGGGACGCACCGAGGGCGAACATCCGTTCTCGATCAACCTCGCCGGGCCCGGCACGCGGGGCCTGAAGTCCGTCGCCGTTCCGCGCCTCGTCCTCCGTGAGGCCGCCAAACAACGCGGCCAGCTGGTCATCGTTCCCGAACAGGGCCTCCGCCTTCAGGTCGGCCAACGCGACGGCGTCACCCAGCTCGATCCCGAAAAGGCCGGCATCCGGCAGAAGGGCGTGCTCGCCTTCCGTCTCCTCCAGCCGAACTGGAACCTCGCGCTCGATCTCGAACAGGTCGACGCCTGGGTCCAGGTCACCAGCCTTCAGCACGTCCAGGTCACCGAAGCCCAGCTCAAGGTCACCGCCAACCTCCGCTACCAGATCGAGAACACCGGCCTGAAGTCGCTCTTCGTCCGCGTTCCCACCAACGCCACCGGCCTCCGACTCCGCGGGGACCAGGTCGCCGACTTCGTCGCCCAGCCCAACTCCATCACCAACGGACTCCAGCTCTGGGAGGTGAAGCTCCATCGCCGGGCCATCGGCAAGTACGACCTTCAGGCCACCTGGCAGACTCCCCTAGCCGAGGCCGCCACCAACACGGTCATCCAGGGCATCCTCGCCGCTGACGCCCGACTCCAGCGCGGCTTCGTCACCCTCCAGTCCGCCGGACGCCTCCAGCTCACCACCACCATCCTGCCCTCCGCACTCCAGCCCGCCGAGTGGCAGTCGATCCCGCGCCCGCTCCTCCAGGACCTCGACACGGCCACGGCCAACCTCACCTACCGCCTCGTCGAACCCAACTTCTCGCTCCCGCTCGGACTCGTCCGGCACGAGGCCGCCCGTCTCCTGCCCGCCCGCGTCCATCAGGTGACCCTCACTTCCGTCATCTCCGACGAAGGCGTCATGCTCACCCAGGCCCGCATCGAGATCGTTCCCGGCGACAAGCGTCTCCTCCAACTGACCCTTCCCGCCGACGCCCGATTCTGGTTCGCCTTCGTCAACCAGAACGGCGTCTACCCCTGGCGCGAACAGGACCGGATCCTCATCCCCCTCGAACAGCAGTCCCGCGCGGACAAACCGACCACCGTCGAATTCTTCTACTCGTCCCGCATCGGCGACGCCGCCTCGCGCAAGCTCGACCTTGCGCTCAACGGACCGAAGTTCGACCTCCCCCTCGAGGACATCACCTGGCAGGTCTACCTGAACTCCAAGTGGACCCTCGAAGACTGGTCCGGTTCCCTCCAACTCCAGTCCACCGACACCGGCAGCACCGCCACTGTCGACGTCCAGTCCTACCTCCAGGGCGAGCAGGTCCAGAACCAGGCCAAGACCAAGGCTGCCGAGGAAATGCTCCAGATGGGCAATCGCTTCCTCGTCGAGGGCGATCCCCAGAAGGCCCGGCGCGCCTTCCAGAACGCCTTCGGCCTCAGCACCCACGACAACGCCTTCAACGAGGACGCCCGCGTCCAGCTCCACAACCTCAAGGTCCAGCAGGCCCTCGTCGGCCTCAACATCGGTCAGGCCGCCGTCGCCGGCGAATCCGCGCCCGCCGCCGGCAACCTCCGACAACTCCGCAACCGCTCCGAGGCCAACTACACCCAGCAGGAAGCCAAGGAACTCTTTGCCCTCAACGGTGCCGCCGACAACGCCACCCTCGAGAAGCTCGCCGAGCGCATCATCGAGCAGCAGGACGCCGCGCTCCCCTCCCCCACCGCCATCCGCGCCTCCATCCCCCAGCAAGGCCGCATGCTCACCTTCAAGCGATCCGTCCAGGTCGAGACCTGGACCGACCTCAACCTCCGCCTCGCTGCCCGCTCCACCAACGCCCCCAACCGCGTCGGCCGCTTCGCCGCCTTCGCTGCCCTCGGACTGGTCCTCACCGCCCTCGTCCGCTTCACCCGCCCCCGCGCCAAGGTGTAGGCCCGGGTGCCCTCACCCGGCGGTGCTTCTCTGTAGGCCGCGTGCCCCCACGCGGCGTTGCCCCTCTCTACGCCGGGTGCCCTCACCCGGCGTTTCCTCTCTGTAGGCCCGGGTGCCCTCACCCGGCGATCCCAATCCCCAACGGGGCGAACGGTGACCACACGCACCCTGTTCCCTGTGCCCTTTCAGGGCACAGAGGAGTTGTGTGGCGTGGCCCCCGGGGTTCCACCCCGGGCTTTCAACGGTTGCCCCGTTGGGGAACGAGCGCAGACGCTTCCCCACCTCGCAGCCCCAATCCTCTTTCGGCACCACGCCCCAGCCCTTTACCGATAAGGGCCGAAAGATTCGGACACGCCCAAACGGCACTCTCCCCGCCGCCCCTTTTTTCGCCCGCTTTCGTTTCTTTCGGCCACCCCAGCTCGCAGCCCCAAAACCCTTTCGGCCTCACGCCACCGCCCTTTGCCGAAAAGAACGAAAGAAGCCAAAAGATCCGGACCGCCCCCTCTTCTTCTCCCTCTTTCGTTTCTTGTGGCCATCCAATCTCCCCAGCACCTCCGCGCCCGGGAGGCTACGCTCGTCTGTGACGTGCAGGGCTGCCCCGCATCGAACAGGATTCCAGGTATCGGGTGTGCAGCACGTCGGCCAACTGGCGCTTGTCGAGCCGACGGAGTGCCACATCGATCATCGCCCGTTCCAAGGCCTCGGGTGCCGATGCAATGGAAACTCCATTGATTTCCAAGAAGACAAGAGCTGCAGCAGCGGCAACCCGCTTGTTGCCGTCGACGAACGCCTGAGCCTCGGCGAGGTGGAAGGCGTAAGCGGCCGCGATATCGAACAGATCGCCACCCACATACCAGAAGGCGTTCCGTGCGGAAGCGAGGGCGGAATCCACAAGCCCAGGCTCCCGTACTCCCGCCTGCCCGCCGTGTTCCGCCAGGGCACGGTCGTGGAGTCGATTTACCTGCGCCAGGGTCAGGAATCTTGGTCCGTCCGTCGTCACTGCGCGAGGCGTTGGAGCAGTTCGCGATGTTCCGTGAACACACGATCCGCAGCCGATGCGAATTCCTCCTCGGAAGCTTCCCGCACCACATGGTTGGAATCAGAGGGCGCGGACGAAGCACGGTTCAACTCCGCAGTACGGTTCGTCACCGCGGTCAAGACCCGGGCGAGGTCAGCAGCCGGCAGACGCCGGATTTCATCGATGACTTCGGCAACACTCATTTCATAAGCAAACTCACGCAGCCCAAGCGCACCGTCAATCCCCAGCTCCAGACGTGGGCCCCACCCAAACGCCACCCTCCACACCGCCCCCTTTTTCGCCCTCTTTCGTTTCTTTCGGCCACCCCAGCTCGCAGCCCCCAATCCTCTTTCGGCCTCGCGCGCCTCACCGGGTCTGGAATGCGGTGGACTTCATGACCGCATGGACCAACGCGTGCACCCGGTACTCACCCCGCTTCAACACCTCGGCCGCGCCCTCGATGCTCCGAGGGTCCGACTGACCTTCCCGTTGTCCCGGAGCAGCGCGGCAAAGAACGCCTTGGGCTCCTCGGCCTTGCTCCGTTTCTTTCGACCGGATGCCGCCGCCGAACACCGCTGAAACCAGCGCCCGGCGGCGACCCCATGCATCAGAGCGTGTACCCCTCCTCGCCGTGCTCCGCGAGGTCGAGTCCCTGGTCCTCAGTCTCCTCGGGCACCCGGCACCCGATGGTCTTGTCGATGACGAAGTACAGCACCACGGTCACAACGACGGACAGCAGCAGGATCAAGCCGCCTGCCTTCAACTGCTCGATCCACAGCCCGCCACCCACCAGTGCCTTGATCCGCGGGGCGTCGAGGTTCGGGTTCACCTCCGAGGTCGCGAGGATTCCCGCCATCACCGTTCCCAGCGTCCCACCCACGGCGTGGACACCAAACGTGTCCAGCGAGTCGTCGTATCCGAACCAACCCTTGAGCTTCGCGCAGGCCACATAGGTCGAGATCCCCGCCACCAACCCGATCACCACCGCGCCGGTCGGCGTTACGAACCCGGACGCCGGCGTGATGGTCGCCAACCCGGCAACCGCCCCGGAACACATACCCAGGATCGAAGGCTTTCCCCGCAGGAACCATTCAATCAACGCCCACACGCACAGGCCCACCCCCGCACTCAGCGTGGTGGCCACAAACGCATTCGAAGAAACAACGTCCGCCGCCACCGCAGAACCCGCGTTGAACCCATACCAACCGAACCAGAGCATCCCCGTGCCCACCATGCAGAGCACCATGTTGTGCGGCACGATCGGCTCCCGGCCGTATCCCCTCCGCGGCCCAAGCAAAAGACACAGCACCAGCGCGCTCCATCCCGACGTCATGTGCACCACGATCCCACCCGCGAAATCCACGGCCTTGATCTTCGCACCGTCGTTCCAGAGCCCGTTCATCCACCCATCTGCACCCCACAGCATGTGCGCCGACGGAAAATACACGACGAACATCCAGACCGTGCAGAACACCATCAGGGCCTTGTACCGCATCCGCTCCGCAATCGCCCCGACGATCAATCCGGGCGTGATGATGGCGAACATCAATTGGTACATCGCGTAGATGTTGTGGGAAACCCAGGCGCCGTAGTCCGCATTCGGTGCAGCCGTCACCCCCTTCAGGAAACTCCACCCCAACCCGCCCAGGAACGGAGACCCCTTGCTGAAGCTCAACGAATACCCGCATGCCCACCAAATCACCGTGACGATCCCCGCCAACCCGAGGCATTGCGCCAGCACGGACAGGACGTTCTTCCGCCGAACCAATCCGCCATAGAACAGCGAAAGACCCGGCAAGGTCATGAACAGCACCAACCCGGCACTCATCATCATCCAACCGTTGTGCCCCGGCCCCGGATTGCCCGCCAGGCTCGTCGCCGGCGCCCCGTTCTTGAAGTACGCCTCCAGATCCGCCAACCGCTGCTCGACCGTCGGATCCGCCGCCCGCAAACCCGTCAGGCCGCCCAGCAGACCCATCATCAACACCCAAAACAGGAACTTTTTCATCGCTTGTACCCCCGGATCATCCGACTCCCCCCCTCAGACCGCCTGCTCCCCACGCTCCTCAGTCCGGATACGGATCGCTTCCTCCACGGACGAGATGAAGATCTTCCCATCCCCGATCTTGCCCGTCTTGGCCGCCGCGATGATGGCCTGCACGGCCACCGGCACCTGATCGTCGGCCACCACCAGTTCCAGCTTCAGCTTCGGCAGGAAATCCACCGTGTACTCGGATCCGCGATAGATCTCCGTATGTCCCTTCTGACGCCCAAACCCTTTCACCTCGGACACGGTCATGCCGATGATTCCCGCGTCGTGCAACCGGTCCTTCACGTCTTCGAGTCGGAACGGCTTGATGATGGCTTCAATCTTTTTCATGCGCTGGATCCTGCAAACGGAGGCGGAAAACTGCCAAACCGCCGCGCGCCGAGGCAACCGCTTTCATGAATAGGACTCATGATAATCGATAGTTCCATTAGCAACCCTCCCCTTCCCGGATCACGCAATCCTACGAATGGAATCTCCCCGTCGCCCGTTTCGAGTCCCCCCGATCACGCCTCCGAATGTCATCGCCCGCGCTGCCGCCAACGACGACGGCCAGACACGCCCACCGAAACTCGGATGCCGATCGCTGAGTAACGGATTGCCCCCACCCGTTCCCTGAGGTAGCACCCGTGTCTCAGGAAATGCGCTTTGTCTTCCTCACGCTGGGCTACCATCCGGATCTCGATGGCGGTGGGTACCGCTACGCGACCGAAGTGGCCGAACGTCTGGCAGGCCGCGGCCACGAGGTACACGCTGTCTTTCCGAACCCCCGCAACTCACTTCCAGCCAAGGAAGTCCGACGGGGCGTCGAACTCCATCGCGTTCCCGACGGCACGGGTTCGTTCTTCGCGAATTGGCGCTCGGAGAATGCCGCCGCCCGATCGGTCCTCGAGCAACTCCTTCCGCCAGGCCACGCACCGACGCTTCTGGCCACCCATCAGGCTTACTTCGAGGCCGCGGCCCGCGGTCGGTCCACGGTCTTCATGTTCCAGGGCGCCTGGGGACTCGAGTACGCGTTCAGCCAACAGGCCAAGCCTCGGGGACTCGTGCGCCGCCTCCTGGATCCCTGGATCAGCCGGCAACTCCACCGAACCGAGGGACGCGCCCTCGCCGCCGCGCCCAGGATCTTCGTCGCATCCCAGTACACCCAACGTCGCCTTCCCATCTGGCATCCCCGGGTCAAATCACCCGTCCAGGTCGTCTCGGGCGGTGCCAATTTCACCCAGTTCACCCCACCTGCCGACCGCCCGGCTACCCGCTCCCGGTGGAAGCTGAATCCATCCGAATTCCTCTTCCTCACCGTCCGGCGCCTCGACCCACGCATGGGGTTGGCTTCCTTGATCGAAGCCTTCGCCCAGGCCTCGGCCCGGCATCCGAACGCCCGCCTTTGGCTGGCTGGCCGTGGCCCCCAACAGGCGGAACTCCAGTCGCTCATCGAGTCCCGACGACTGTCGGACCGCGTCCGACTTCTGGGTTTCGTGCCGGAATCCGACCTCGCTTCGCTCTACGGCGCTGCCGATGTCACCCTGATGCCGTCCCTGGACCTGGAGGGCTTCGGCCTGGCCACCGTTGAATCGCTGGCCTGCGGAACGCCCGTCCTCGCCTCCGACGCCGGTGCCAACCCCGAACTGGTCGGCCCGCTCGACGTCTCGCTGGTCTACCCGACCAACGACCCGTCGAGTCTGGCCAAACGTCTCGCCAACCTTCTGGACGGCAGCCTCCCCCTGCCACCCAGGGAGCGTTGCGCCGCGTACGCCAGGAATTCTTTTCCGTGGGACCGCCCGGTCCTCGCCTTCGAAGAAGCCTTCGATCAGCACGCCTTGGGAAGGCCGACCCGATGAGGATTCTGGAACTCGGCAAATTCTATCCGCCCGAGCGGGGCGGCATGGAAACCCTTCTCCAGATCTGGGCAGAGGGCTTCCGCGACCAAGGCGCGCATGTCACCTGCGTGGTCGCCAATCGAACCCCCGACTCCGTCATCGAGCGTCAACCGGGTCTTGAAATCCACCGTCTCGCCAGTCGCGGGCAACTCCTCTCCACCTCGCTCTGCCCCCAATACCCGGGCGCCACCCGCCGGTTCCACACCGACGTCATCCACGCCCACTTTCCCAACCCACTCGCCGACCTCGCCGTCATCCGCGCCCCCAAAAATGTCCCGGTCGTCGTCCACTGGCACAGCGACATCGTCCGACAAAAGGCCGTCCTGCGACTCTACAAGCCGATTCAGGATGCCATGCTCCGACGGGCGGATCGCATCGTCGTCGCCACCCCACAACATCTGGAGTACTCGGACTGGCTTGGCGCCTGGCGGCACAAGGTCGAAGTGATCCCGTTCGGCCTCGACCTGGATCGGTTTGCCAAAACTCCAGCAATCGAACGGAAGGCGGCCACCTTCCGGGAAGGGGTCGGAAGCCGGATCGTCTTCCTCAATATCGGCCGTCTCGTCGGCTACAAGGGCCAGCGGTACGCGATCGAGGCCCTGCAGTCCGTGCCAGCCGCCCTGCTCTGGCTCGTTGGCACCGGTCCGCTCGAAGCCGAACTGAAACAACTCGCAGCCCAACTCGACGTCTCGGATCGGGTCCGGTTCTGGGGCGATGTCCCCGATGCAGACCTGCCTGCCCTCCTCCATGCCTGCGATGTCTTCCTCTTCCCGTCCATCACCCCCAACGAAGCCTTTGGCCTCGTGCTGGTGGAGGCCATGGCCTGCGCAAAGCCACTGGTAGCTTGTAACCTCCGCTCCGGAGTGCCATACGTCTGCCGCTCGGAAGACAACGGACTGGTGGTTCCTCCCATGGATCCGGCGTCCCTCGCGTCGGCAATGAAGGAGTTGATTGAATCACCCGACCTGCGTCATCGACTCGGCCAGAGAGGCCAGTTGCGAGCTCAGGGTGAATTCAGCAAAAGCAGCATGATCGACAGGCATCTCTCTCTGTTCCGTAAACTCGGGGCGAAGGATTCCCCGGCATGACCCAGTACAAGACGTATCTGGGTGTCTTCCTGCTGGCAGCTGTCACCAGCTACCTGCTCACCCCTCACGTCATCCGCCTCGCCATCCGCTGGGGCGCCGTCGATCACCCCAACGCCCGCAAGGTCCACAACCGCGTCATGCCCCGCATGGGAGGCCTCGCGGTCTATATCGCCTTCTGCATCCCCTGGGGAGCCCTGTACCTGGTCGACAATGTGGTCTCCGCAACCTTCCGGGACTTCGAGATCCGCTTCGGCTCCCTGATCGCCGCCGCAACGGCCATGCTGCTCCTCGGAATCTACGACGACATCAAGGGCGCGGATGCCCCCAAGAAGTTCCTCGTTCAGGTCCTGACCGCGATCGGCCTCTGGTTCGGAGGCGTTCGCATCGAGGACCTCAACCTCCCCTGGGGCCAGTCCATCGCCCTCGGCTGGATCAGCCTTCCCACGACGATCCTTTGGGTCGTCGGCGTCACCAACGCCATCAACCTCCTCGACGGCATCGATGGCCTCGTCGCCGGGGTCACCACCGTCATGGCCCTCTGCCTCGCCATCATCAACGTCCTCTCCGGCAATATCCTCATTGCCCTCCTGACCCTCAGCCTCGCCGGCGCCTGCCTCGGATTCCTTCCCTTCAACCACTCCCCAGCCAAGGTCTTCCTCGGCGACACCGGCTCCCTCACCATCGGAATGGTCCTCGCCGGCATCGGCATCCTCTCCCTCTACCACGAGGGCCGCCAGGCCGCCGGCCCGCTGCTCTCCATCCCCCTCATCCTCTTCGGCCTCCCCCTCTTCGACACACTTCGTGTCATGGTCCAGCGCACCCTCCGCGGCCGTTCGATGTTCGAAGCCGACAAGAACCACGTCCACCACCGCCTCCTCGAGATGGGCATGGACCACCGCCAAGCCGCCTGGACCCTCTACGGCGTCGCCGCCGGACTCGGCGCCACCGCCATCCTTCTCTCCCGACTCGAACACGGTCGCCAACTGATCTTCAGCGCCATCTTCGCCGCCCTCGCCGCTGGCATCTACGCCGTCTGGCGCCTCCGCCTCCGGGACCGCTTCCTCGACGAATCCGGGCCCGGGGACCCGCCCGCGAAACCCTGAGTCCATCCCCCGGACGACGGATGCCCGGAAACGGAGAATCCCGTTGTCAGCGCCGCTTCCATCCGAAAGCTTTGCCCCGTGAAGCAGACGTTCGCGGAACTCGGCTACCCGGGCCGCCTCATCGCCGTTGAAGGCCTCGACGGCTCGGGCAAGTCCACCCAGATCTACCTCCTCAAGCGCTGGCTCGAGATGCAGGGCCTCAAGGTGTTCTTCAGCGAATGGAATTCCTCCGCTCTCGTGAAGTCCGCCACCAGCAAGGGCAAGAAGCAGAACCTCCTCACCCCAACCACCTTCTCCCTCATCCACGCCACGGACTTCGCCGACCGCTACGAACGCCAACTCGTCCCTCTCCTCAAGGCCGGCTACATCGTCCTCTGCGACCGCTACATCTTCACCGCCTACGCCCGCGACGTCGTCCGCGGTTGCCCACCGGAATGGGTCCGCGGACTCTACAGCTTCGCTGCCCTCCCCGACCTGACCTTCTTCTTCAAGGCCAGCCTCGACGTGTCCCTCTCCCGCATCCTCGACAACCGCCCCACCCTCAAACACCACGAGGCCGGCATGGACCTCAACCTGTCCCCAGACCCCTACGAGAGCTTCCGGATCTTCCAGGGCCGCATCTTCGAACAGTACCTCGCCATGAGCACCGAGTTCGGCTTCGTCCTCATGGACGCCAACCAACGGATCGAGGAACAGCAGGGCATCGTCCGCAAACTCGTCGCCAGCCACGTGAACCTCGAACAGTACCGCCTCGCCAAGGCCGCCTGACCCCGCCCGCCGCCTCCCCCACCCCCTTCCACACCATGCCCCGCAGCAAAACCCAACCCCCTTCACGCCAGACCCGCCGCGATGACACGGCCTCCGTCCTGGTTCCCAAGGTCACCCCGAAACGCTTCTACGGGCAGGGCATCCCCGGCCTCGATTCCGAAACCCTCAACGGAAAACTCATCGCCGTCGAAGGCGCCGATGGCTCCGGCCGCTCCACCCAGATCGCTCGCCTCGTCCAATGGCTCGAAGCCACCGGTCACCACACCATCCAGGTCGGCCTCAAACGCTCCACCCTCGTCTCCGAGGAACTCGAACAGGCCCAACAGGGAAACATCCTCGCCCGCACCACCCTCGCCCTCTTCTACGCCACCGACTTCGCCGACCAACTCGAGAACTCGATCCTCCCCGCCCTCCGCGCCGGCTCCATCGTCATCGCCGATCGCTACATCTACACCCTCATGGCCCGCGACCTCGTCCGCGGCGTCGACGAAACCTGGCTCCGCAACCTCTACGGCATCGCCCTCGCCCCGGACGCCGTCTTCTACCTCGAGGTCCGACCCGAACTCCTCGTCCAACGCGTCTTCGCCAAGAACCAGTCGCTCGACTACTGGGAGTCTGGCATGGACCTCGGCCTCTCCCGCGACATGTTCGACAGCTTCCTCCGCTACCAGGGCCTGATGCGCGACACCTTCCGCCGCCTCCAGCAGACCTACGGATTCGACATCATTGACGGCGAACGCTCCCCCGACGCCATCAACCAGGAACTCCAGACCCGCATCGAGGCCGTCCTCGCCGGCAAGGCCTGAACCGCGGAATGGAGGAGCGAAGGAACAGGGCTGTTTACAACCACGAGAGCGATGGCAGCCACGATCGGTCTTCCCTGCGCCTCTGCGCCCCTGCGGGACACCCCATCCGTGTCATCGGTGCCCCCTGCGGTTCCAACGGTAGCGCAATGGGGTCAGTCCCTGGTTGGGCAACGGTGTCTGGCATTCGAATCTAACCGCTATGTATAATATGTGTGGAAGCGCTTTGATTGACCGCCATAGCGTTTACTATGACCGTTGACCGTTTGAAGACCTGTGGTAGCGCAATGGGGTCAGTCCCGTATTATTTATATTTCCCCCGGATTCCTTCCACGAACTCCTTCAGTTCCCCACGTTCCTCGGCCAGTCGCCAAAACCGCCGTACGCCCTGCGCCAGGGAACCGTACTGGACCCCAGGCATCTTCCCGGCCACTTCCACCAGGCGCCACCCCAGATGCCTGGTCGCCACCGCCACCACCCCGTCCCGGCCCCAATCCCCATGTCCTTCACACATCTCCTGCCAGGATCGGCCTCGCAGGGATTCCGCCGTCGACACGATCTCCGGCCAGTCGGGCCTGACACGCCGGGCCGCTGCCACCACCACCCGCCGCGCCTTCTCCGGATCCTTCGCCGCTTTCCGGATCAGCCCTTCCGCTTCCCGGGTTTCCCCCAGCACGACCCCTCCCACCAATCCCTCCCACGGGTTGTCCAATCGCCCCTGCCGGATGGGTGCCTCCGTGTAGGCAACCAGTGCAGCCCGCCTCTGCCGAGCCCGGCTCCCGTCGTTCTCGCCGAGCAACCGTTCCAGATTCAGCCAACCCGGTGCCGGCTCCAGACCGGCGTACACCCGCCAGGAACTCCAACCGTACTCCCTCAGCGCCGTCACCCGTCGAGCGACCAACTCCGCTCCGGGGTCCGGACACCCCATGACACGCGCCCGTCGTTGATCTTCCTTGGACAACCCCAGTCCTTTGATCCGCACCGGATTCAGGTGAAGGTACCGGCCGACTTCCTCCAACCGCCCCTCATCCTGGATCAGTGCCGACTTGAATCGTCCCTGAAAGACGTGGCCCCTTCTTCGATGCGCCCAGTTGAACCGAACGGAATAGCTGGTCTGCAGCCACCGAAGGGTCTCGCTGACGTCCGTCCGACGACAACGCAACAGCAGATGGTAGTGATTGTCCATCAGCACGAACGCATGCACCTCGGCGCCGAACCGGTCCGGCAGTTCCGACACCAACCCGAGGAACGCCCGGCGATCGTCGTCCCGGCGGAAGAGGGTCTCCCCGCCATTCCCACGGCTCATCACGTGATACCAACCATCAACAACATGGATGCGAAGCGGTCGTGCCATCCGGCAAGGCTGCGTCTCAACGGCCAATTGTCAATAGTACGGGACTGACCCCATTGCTTTACAACCCCATTGCTTTACAACCCTTCGCGTCCTCGCGGCTTCGCGCGAAGCCGCGAGGGTGCGAAGGAATGAAGGTTGGGTTTACGACAACGGCAGGGCAGCGACGGGAACCACGTTCCGTCTTCTCTGCGCCTCTGCGCCCCTGCGGGAAACCACCCCCCCCTCAGCGCCTCCGCGTGAGACAATCCCCTCGTGGACCTGGGCAACCCCTTCACGTGGGTGCGCCCGTCCACTCGAACGCCTCCAACCGCCCCCGCCCCACATCTCCTTCCAATCGCCGCGTCGCCGCTGGAAACCTCAATCCTTCGGCGTGAATCCCAGGACCACGTCGAAGCGCGCCAGCAGTTCGCCCGCCTTCGATCCCGGCAGCGGGGCGAACGGCACGATCAGGGACGCCCGCGCCTTCGCATCCTGGATGCCCTTCAGGACTCCATCCTTCTCGTTGCCAGCCTCACCACGCACGTAGCACTGCGTCGTGAACTTCGCCTGCCCCGGAATCTTCACCGAGTAGTGGATGTGCGGCGTCCGACCCGGGTACGGCACCGGCCGGATGGTCCGGAACTGATACTCGCCGCTGGATCCGGTGAGGAACCGGCCGAACCCCTGGAAATGCGGATCGCGCTTGCCCGCGTTGTCACTGCCCTTGTGCAGGTAGACCCCATTGGCATCGGCCTGCCAGATCTCCACCACCGCGTTGCGGATCGGTTCGCCCCGGGCATCGAGGATCCGACCGCCGAGCCACGTCACGATTCCGGCCGACGGCGTCGTGGAATCGTTCAGCACCAGCAGGTCGTTGTCGGTGTCGAGTGGCAACCGATCCGGATAGAACGGTCCCTCCGTCTGCGAAGGCGTCAGCGTCAACGCCTCGGCGTAGAGGCCGGGCACGGTGAAGAAGCCTGCCGCAAGGCCAAGCCGCCCCAGAAACCGCCGCCGTCCCGATTGATCCAGACCCAGGTCCTTGTTCATTCGAATCCTTCCCGTTCAAACCGACACCACCGTCACGGAAGCCATCCTCAACCCGCACACCTCACTTCCCGGCAGGAGCCACCCGATAGAATCCGGCGCCTTCCTTGCCGGGGTTCGCCGCCCACACGATCCCGCGGGACAACATCTCGAGGAACACGGGATCCCGGAACGTATCGTCCGAGTGCCCGTACGTCGTGCCGAACACCCGCGTGCCATGGTAGTTGTTCTCCCAGACCACCGGTTGGTCTGCACCGGTCTTTTCGCTCCGCGACGTCGCCAGCGCGCGCGCGTTCGGCGACATCCGTTCGATCACGTACAGCTCGTCCATCGCCGTCACCCACTTCTCCGGGATGCCCAGCATCGCCGGATGCTTCCGATCCATCACATGCACCGGATACCTGCTCTGGTGCTCATGGTACCGGCTTGTCACGCCGAGGAACTCACGCCAGTCATCGAACGACGTCGCGCGATACGTGTGCATTGCGCAATGCACCACCACGGCCGGCGTCCCCGCCTTGTGGGCCGCCGTGATCTTCCGGATGTAGTCGATGTCCGCCGTGTCCGCGAAGCACTCGTTGTGCACCACCACGTCGTAGGGCTTCGACCAGTTCGGATTCTCGTACAGTCCGATCTTTCCCTGCGTTCCCGTACCGCCCTCATTCACCACCGTGAAACGCACATCTGCCCGCTTGCCCACCGCGTTGGTCAACTGGGCTGATTGAAAGGGATAATTGTGGCAGCAACCGCCGGTGATCAGGAGGACCTGGATCGGCTTGCCCGTATGCAACCGTGCGGGCTCATCCGCCGCCGAAAGGCTCACTGCCGCCAATGCCAAGATACCTGCAACCCATGCTCGGAGAATCATGGGCGCACCCTACGCCAGCCCGATCGGGTCGGCCAAGGCCGTTCCCGGAGAGTTCCCGGTTTCCAGATGCCAGTTTCCAGAGAGGTCCAAGCCCTTCCACCGCTTCACCGAGGCAAAACCTCTTCCGGCAAACGCCCGCTCAACGCCCCCAAAAGCTCCCCGATCAACTCCGGATCATCCGCCACCCATTCGTCCGGCACATGCAGGCATTCGATGTCCCGCCCGGCCAGTTCCTCTCCGAAACGGTCCCGCAGATACGCCGCATGTTTGCGCTCCATCACAAAGATCCGGTCCGCCCAACCCAACAGTCCAGCGGTCACCCGGACCCGCGCTCCCGGCTCCGTCCCCGCCGACCTCGCCTCAACCCCGGACACGCCCGCAAACAAGCGTTCGGCGGTGGGACTCCGCCACTGGTTCCGACTGCAGATGAAGAGGAGCTTCAAGCGCCCCGGAGATACCCCGCATCGCCGGCCCGTGTCAGCCCTGAACCCGGATCCATCCGGTGGGGCGAGACTCCGTCGAGCCGCTTCGCGCCCTTTGGCTCGCCCTCCCAAAAGGCGACGCGGACGTCGCCGCCCCGTTGCTTTGCACACTCGACTCCCCATGGACGCCACCCACCCCGGCACGCCATGCTCGTCCTGCCGACCGCAACGCATGATTCCAACGCACTTCAAGGGCTGGGCCATCCCGGGCCCCATTCCTCCCGGGGCCACCGGTCTGGGACCCGAACCGGGCCCAGGCGAAACGCTCGATTCCATCAGCGGTCGTTTCCGCCTTTTCCAACTGACCGACGGACACCGCTTCTCGACGGATGACGTCCTCACCGCCTGGTACGGCACCTCCGGCTGTCCCTGCGCACGGACCGTCCTCGACCTGGGCAGCGGCATCGGAACCGTGGGCATGATCGCCGCCTGGCGGTTCCAAGGCGCGCGCTTCGTCACGGTCGAGGCCCAGGAAGCCAGCGTCGCCCTCGCCCGCAAATCTGCTGCCTGGAACGGCCTCCTCGACCGTTACGACATCCGCCTCGGCGACCTCCGCGATCCGAGCATCCTTGGGGCCGACGAGCAGTTCGACCTCGTCCTCGGCAGCCCGCCCTACTTCCCGCTCGATGCCGGCGTGAAGAGCGAACATCCGCAACGCCTCGCCTGCCGGTTCGAGATGCGCGGCACCGTTGTCGACTATTGCCGCACGGCCGCCGATCACCTCGCACCGGGCGGGGTCTTCGCCTGCGTATTTCCGATCCGGCCCGAGGAGCAATCGCAACGGGTGCTTCAAGGTGCGACCCAGGCTGGCCTGTCCATCGTCCGCCAGCGTCCCATCGTCCTGCGAGAGGGCGAGGACCCCCTGCTTGGACTGTTCCTGATGCACCGAGCGGTCGACCTGCCGGAACGGTTCCGTAACCAGACCCACACCGAACCCCCGCTCTGCATCCGGCGCGCCGACGGCTCGGTGTCCGTCGAGTACTCCGCCATCAAGCTGTCGTTCGGCTTCCCGCCCTGAACCGATCTGGCCGAGGGAACCGTCCCACGGCGAGCGGTGGGGCGAGTGTGATCACGAGCCGCTCAAAAGTTCCGAGTTTCAAGATGCAAGTTTCAAGCCCGGCCCCTGCTTGAAACTTGAAACTGAAATCTTCGATCTCCTGAGGCGGCTCGACGGAGTCTAGCCCCACCTTCGAGGGTTGCCCTGCGGCACTTCGCGCCTAGGCTTCACCCATGGGCGACTCAAAGAAGGACAGCAAACCCGGGAAATCCGGGAAATCCGGGAAGGCTGGCAAGGCGCTGATGCTCGGCGTCGGTCTCGATTCGGATGGCCACAAGCGCGTGACCACGGGCAAGAACTTCGCCCTCGTCGGCGGCACCGCTGAGACCCATGAGGCGATGGCTGAGAAGGCCATCAAGATCAACGAGAAGCTCGCCCGCCGCGGCAAGGAACTCCACGAAGTCTCCCACGAGGAATTCAGCGACATCGCCCACGAGGTCGGGCTTCGACGGAACGATCCCGGACGGAACTGATCGGCATCACGGCCGGGCCACGCCCGGAGCCGGCGCGTTCGTCAGCGGTGCCTGACGGATCGCCCGGACGTCCGGCTTCTTCGCCAGCCACGTCCGTCCTTCCGGGGCCGCGAGGAACTCCACGTACTGCGGTTGCGTCTGCACGATCTCCCTCGGGTCCACTGGCAGATGATCGCTCACCAGGTCGAGGATCCGTGCGATCTCCTTGAACTCCTTTGCCCGGATTGCGATTCCCAGCAGTGCATCGTAACCGGTCGCCAACTCGGGCTCTGCACGCACCGCCTCCATTGCCAATTGCCGACCGATCGCCACCTGCCCGGCTCGCGCCAATTGCGCCCCCCGAAGCGCCCGCAGGTGAAGGTCGTTCCCGATGAACTGCTCGATCCGCTCCAGCGCGGCGGCCGAACGTTCATGCTCCCCGCGCACAGCCAGTTTCTCGAACGTCACCAGATCGAGCCCTGGATCCCCCGGATACCGTTTCGCCCAAGCCTTGCTGGCCAACCCGAACTCCAACGGTTCCACCGCCAGGCTCGCCACCAACTCCATCTGCAACAGCGTCCGATCCTCCTTCAACGTCTCCGGAAGCCCCCGGTAGGCATCCACGAATTCCAGATACTTCCGCTGCTGCATGAAGCCCAGCAACCGCTCCACCGTGGCCGCCTGCCGTACCAACTCGGCCGGTGCCCCCTGCAGCTTCGCCGCCGCCCCAGGACCCCGCTTGCCTTCGCTCAGCAGGTACAGCCAACGGATCGTCGAACTGAGCCACTCGCCCTGCGACACCACGAAGACATCCGTCACCGCCACCTCTCCACCCGACTTCGGCTCAATCAGGTACCGGTGATAGTTCACCGCTCCGTCGGGAAGCAGGCCACGGAACACCAACCCTCCCGCCCCATTCGTGCGCACCACCCCGAGGAACCGGTAAGTCGTGAACCCCTTCAACACATGCTGGATGCTCGCGGTCGCTCCCTTCGCATACTGGGACACGAATTCCTGCCGCTCCTGCTCCTCCCCGGGCAACCCCGCCAACGCCTTCTCGGCCAGCAACCGCAGATCCATCCGTGAAGTCACTGCCGTGACCTCACCCTTCCTGACCAGGAGTTCCCACTCCGCCCCGACCCGTTCCGCAGCCCCGGAGGCCACCGGCGCCGTCGGCAGGATCGGCTGTTGTCCCATCACGACTCCTGCCGCCGTCGCCAGCAACACGGCCAAGCAAAGCCGCCCGCATTCCAAAACCAGATTCTTCCGTGCCATCATTTGATGAGCCGAAGGATGTACGGATACCGATAGAAACCGCCAGACCAAGCCTGCGCCGATGCCACGATCACCAGCACCAGATGCGCCGCCACCAATACGAGACTGGCAACCCCAGCCACCCACATCCCAAGCCCGCACGTGAGCACCCCGACAACAAACCCTCCCACCACCAGACCCACCTGATAGATCAGCATCGACAGGTTCAGGTTGATCGACTCTTTCCCGTGCTGATCCACCGAGGGGAACCGCTCCCGTTGGATCATCCAGACGATCAATGGGCCCAGAATGAATCCCACCCCCGTCATCAGACCGGTCAGGCTGATGGCATGGACGAGGGTGTTCCACAACCGGGTTTCCGAGTGGTCAGGTCCCGACTGCGGGAGAGGCGAAACATTTTCCATGTCGGTCGATGCTGACGGGATTCGCAGGATTCAAAACTGGAATTTCATGGGTGCTGTCCAACGGTTGCCAGAGTCGCCCCGAATCCGGAGGGACCCGACTCCGTCGAGCCGGGCAGCGGCAAGATTGAAGGCCCAGGTTTCAAGCGGGGGCTTGAACCTTGAGACTTGGTGCTTCCTCACGGCTCGAACGGAGGGTCTCGCCCCACCCCGTGAGGCAGCAGTTAGGGTGGGGCGAGTGTCCTCATGAGCCAGTCGCGAGTCCCAAGTTTCAACATTCAGTTTCAAGACCGGCTCCCGCTTCGAACTTGAAACAGAAAACTTCAAACTCCGCGGCGGCTCAACAGCGGGCATGGCCCCACCCCCTTGTTGGGATGCGCCCAGGCACACCGCCAAGTCCCGGCTACGGTGCCGACAACCGGTAGTAACGGGCTTCCCCTCCCAGTCCATCGGTGACCGATTCCTCCCCTCCGGTCCCGCGCGCCGGGACGTCTGCCAACACCCGCTCCGGCCCGCCCAATTGATCCCGCACCAGCACCCGCACCGCGCGCCCCGGGATCCGTGTCCAGACCAACCGCACCCACCCGTCCAAGCCCACCTCCGCGCGCAACGTCATCACCGATGCCGCCGACAGCGGATCCGTCCCGGCCAGGAATTCTCCCGCGTTGCTGACGCCATCCCCGTCCCGGTCTGCCCTGCCCGTGTCCGTCGGGGCGCCGCCCACCACCAACCCCACCCGCGTCTCCCACACATCCGGCAGGCCATCCTGATCCTGATCGCCTCCCGGTCCCGGCAACGACGCCCGATCCGGCTGTCCCGGCGAACCTCCCACCTCAGCACTCAAACGCCAGAGGCCAGCATCCAGGGCTCCCTCGTTCCCCGGCACGAGGCTCCACCCTCCGCCATCGGCCAACGGTTCCACGGCATCGTCATAGGCCATGCCATCCACCCATTCACCCACCGGTCCCCGGAGTTCAACGCTATCTCCCTCATTGGCCAACCGCCCAGAAAACTCGCCCGCCACCAGAAGGCCTGGCGACACCGCCCCGTAGGCCGCGCGGTCTGAAACCACGATGCAGCGTTCCCCAGGCGCAAGGCGCGCCAACGTGTTGCTACCCGCGAACTGGAACTGGATCCCGCCCCCCAACTGCCACCCCGTCAGAGACACCGGCACCGTACCCAGATTGGAAACCTCCAGGAACTCCGACGCCCCCTCGGCGGCCGGATGATAGTGCACCTCCGTGATGCGCAGCGCCGGACGCTGCAGGACCAGGATGTTCGTCAGCGGCCCACCCCAACGACTGTTCGGCGTGCCCGTCCGATTCACGGTCGAGTAGTTCCGTGCGATGACCCGTGTGTTGCGGGTGAAGGCCGGAGGCGCAATGGGATCATAAAGTCGCGCCGTCCCCGAAATCCCGCCCCCTGACAACCGCGGATCCGTCCCGTCCGTCGTGTAGTAGACGACCACTCCGGCATTCGTTGGCGGAACCAAGCCGAGCCGGATCTGCGCCCCACCGGCATCAATCACCGCCGTTCCCGCACGCGCCATCGGCACGAACCGCGTGTCGATGAAGTCCAGACGGTTCGACAGCCAGTTCTTCGAGTAGGTGATCTCCGTCGCGTACGTCCCGCCCCGATACGTCGTACCCCACTTGGCGCGTTCGCGGGGTTGGGCCTGCTTCAATTGCCCCGTCAACCCATCCAGCCGCACGAACGAATTCGACAGCGACAGCGGGCCTTCCCGCATCGCCTGGTACCGATCAATCCATCGCTGCGTGAAGTCCGGGTCACTGAACAACCGCGGCCACCACGAGAACGAAAACAGGTTCGCTCCCCACGTCCTCGGATTCACGTCACGCCCGTCCGTGGAACCCAGCGACCGATCAAAATCCCACACCGGGCCGAACGTCAGCTTCCCATCCCGTGGCTTGTACAGGTAGGTGCTCAGCACCAACGCATCCACATTGAACGCCACCGAATTCAGGATGTGGAAGTCGATGCTCGGATCGACGTCGAGGTACCGCGCATACCCGTTGGTCGGATTCCGGTAATTCACTCCGTTCAAGGCCGTCGAGAACTGCGAGAAGAACCGCGAGACATAAGCCCGCTGTGCGGCCCGGTCCGCGCGCTTGATCTCGGGCTCCTTCGGATCGACGTACATCATCGTCGTTCCCGCTGCCGAAAAGCCGGCGTCGCCCGGATCGGCCCGGTCGACCTTGAACAGGTACCCGCCAGTCACCTCGGGTTCCAACGCGTGCTCCGGTTCCAGCTTGTCCACGTCCACGCGGTTCTTGCCGCGCTTCACCTTTTCCTCGAGTACGTAGATCCCATTGTACGAGGTCGTCGACACCGCCCCCACCCCGGTCTGCACCAGATAGACCTCCACGAACCGCGTCCGCGACGCGTAGTATCCGAGGTCCCGCGCCAACCCGTACATGAAGGGATTATGCGTCATGATCGGGTCAAAGACGTTTGGCGCATAGAGGACCCAGTCCGAATCCTCCGGCATCCCCAGCCACGCGATGTCCCGGTCGAGCTCGAACTCGTCGCGGAACTCTACCTTCAGGCTGACCTTCGGCAGGCCTTCCGTGCTCGACCCACGCGACGCCAGCACAGCCCGCGCCGAAAGCGTCGGAGGGTTGGTCATCGAGGTCACTCCCCCCACCGGCTCGAACAGCTGCACCGTCCCCGCCACCCCAAGCGTGCTTGGCCTTCCCCTCCCGTAGTTGTGCAGCAGGAGCACCGGAAGGTCCGACCGGAACTGGGCTGCCCCCACGGACAACGGCGTGTACGCGGCGCTCACCGGCGGTCCCGGCAGTCGCCCCGGCGAGAAGGTCCGCGCCCGAAGCACCACGGCCGACCTGAAGGTCAACGGCCCCTCGTACACCGGCGACGAAACCCCGGGCAGCGTGTTGTTCGTCGTGAACCGGATGACTGCGTTGGTATCCACCTCCGGCATCCGCAACGACACCGTGACGGCTCCCGAATAGGTTCCCGCCGGCTGACTGACCTCCAATGCCGGCGCGTAACCCGAACCCGAGGCGCTGTTTGCTGCCCCTGGCGTCGACTTGTCGAAGTACCCCACAATCTGCGGGGCTCCCCCCGCCCGCCCATAGGAGACATCCTTCGTCTGCACCGGATACTTCGGTGCAAAGGCCGACACCACCTCCCCCGCCGGATTCACCAAGCCGAGATACTCGCCCCCGGCATCGAGCTTGAAATTCGTGTGCAACCGGCCCGGCACGTTCGTTCGGTTCTTCTCCGATGCGTACACGAGCAGGAAACCCCGCGCCGGCAGCACCACATCCGGGAACCGCCACTTGAAAGGCGTCCCAACCGCATCACTCAATCCCCAGCCCAGCAACCGGACATCCCGAGTCGAAGGGTTGTGCAACTCGATCCAGTCGACGTCGTCGCCATTTTCGTCGCGAAGGGTCCGGTCGTTGTCCGCCATGAACTCCGAGATCACCACCGCGTCCGGTGGCACCACGTCATTGACCGTGTAGCTCCACGCATCGCCTGCAAAGGCGTTCGGCGGCGTCGACCGATCCGTGATCGCGGCATCCGGCCGCCACTCGATCCGGACATCGGACCGATCCACGGCCGACACCGTGAACTGATATTGATCCGGCCCCAACGGCGTCACCGCCACCGCCGGAACTCCATTGACCAGCAGGTCGCCCGCATCCACCCCGCGCACAGGCTCGCTGAACAGCACCTCCACCTCCGTCAACTCCGGCACTACCGCCCCGGGTTCGGGCAACATGCGCACGAGCAACGGAGCCTCAACATCCGGATCCGCCTCCAACCAGGCCAGCCAGCGCAGCGGAGTCACCGCGCCCTCCGGCAGGATCATGGCCGCGATCACGTTCGTCCCCGGTCGTAACGACGGAAGTTCCGACCGCGCCAGCACCGCGCCCAAAACTCTTGGCGTCGATACCCCGTCCTGCGGGCGGCCCAACGGATCATTCACCGCTGGATTGAGCCCGTTCCGCCAGACCTCAACCCCGTTCAACCACACCACCACGCCCCCGGCCACGGATCCGTTGAACCGGTAGGTCGAATACTGGTCTGGATTCGGGATCACCACCGTGGTCCGCACCAGCAACCCTCCCAACTGCGACGGGAGCAGGACGCCACCGCCGGGCAACCCGCGCTGCAGCGGACCCGGACCCAGACTCCAACCCGAAGCCAATCCATCGTACTCCACCTCCCGCCACATCCCCGGGCTCAATGGATCCGGGTCCACGTCCGCCAACCGCCAGTGCCACGAGGCATTGCTCGGCAGGAGGACCGCCGCCTCGACCCCGGAAATACCGAAGACCAGCCACCAGAACAGCAGGCGGAGTGAATGCATGGAATTCAGGCGAGGCTGTCAGACGCGTTCGGAAAAGGAAGCGCACTTCCTCAAAACCCCGGTGGGGCGAGTGTCCTCACGAACCTCCTTCTCGCCTATTTGACGACCCCGCCCCTCAGCGGCAATCCTTCACCCGTGAAACTGACCTGGAAAGACCACGAGGAGATCGCCTGGGCCCTGATCGACAAGTTCCCGGATCAGGATCCCCTGCGCCTCAGCTTCCCCAAGCTCCACAAGATGGTCCTCGAACTCGAAGGCTTCTCGGACAAGCCCGACGCCTCCAACGAGAAGATCCTCGAGAACATCCAGATGGCCTGGTACGAGGAAAAGCAGTAGCCCGTGGGCGGTTGGATCCGCCCCTACCGGACACCCTTCTGGATGCCCTCACCGGCGTTCTCCACGTCCTTGCCGAATCCTTCGGCCGTCTTGCAGCCAAGACTGGAGACGACCAACAACACGAGGGAGAAGAATACGATACCGAGGCGCTGGATGGTCTTGTTCATGATTCAGGGGCGAGGCCAGTTCGACCGTCGCTCCCCCATCCAAGCCCAAGCCCAACGGAACTTCGATGGGGTGTCCACCCCGTCCAAGGCGGGGAGCGCCCCAACACCCATAGCCTGCCGCGCCCTTGGAAATCCGAGCCGTGTTCGGCGGCGGAAAAGCCCCGGAAGGGAGCCTAGGGCTTGGCCGGCTTCGCGGGGGGACACTTGCAGAGCCACTCGGCGTTCTGGCAACCCGAGCAGATCGCGGCATCATACTCGATCCGTGCCGTGATTGACTTGGCCTTGGGCCCATCCTTGAACTGGAAGGCCAGGAGGTAGCTGTCGCCCTTTGGTGCCTGGAAAACGAAGTGATTGCCTTCGCGCTCGACCTTCGGCTTCTCCGGCTTGCTGCGGCTGCCGCCCGTGACGACGAGACTCTGCTCCGTCAGCGCGACCGGCTTGAGCGCCTTGTCGAGGAGTGCCACGTGGAACCGGCCGTCCTTCAGGGTGACCTCCCCGTGCAGGGATTCGTCCTTGCTGAACTCGACGACGCGCCCGCCATTGGGCCCCAGTTCAACGCCGCCGTGCCCCAACGCTCGAACTACGCCGAGCCAGAGCGCGGCGAACAGGATGATATACGATTTCTTCATGGTACTTGGATGGACTGCTGCTTCAACGCGGCCGATCGGCCGAAAAGATAGAACATCGCCGGAGTCACGCCCAGCCCGAGCAAGGTCGAACTCACCAGACCTCCGACGATCACCACCGCCACCGGATGCAGGATCTCCTTGCCCGGTTGATCGGCTGCCAGCACGAGCGGCACCAACCCGATCCCCGCGCTCAGGGCGGTCATCAGCACCGGCACAAGGCGTTCGCACGTCCCTCGGATGATCATCGCCCGCGTGAACCCCTCGCCCTCCTGCTCCATCAGGTAACGGTAATGCGAGATCAGCATGATGCTGTTCCGCGCGGCCACCCCGGCCACAGCGATGAACCCCACCAGCGTCGCGATGCTGATGTTGTCCACCAACCACCACGTCAGGAGCACGCCGCCGACCAGCGCCAGCGGGATGTCCAGCAGCACCTGCAACACGAGGTACGGGGAACGGAAATGCCCGTACAACAGGAACGCGATGACACCCAATACTCCGAGGCTCAGCCACCCGATGCGTCGGGTCGCATCCCGCTGAGCCTCGAACTCGCCCTCGTACCGGACCCAGTAGCCTTCCGGCAAGGGCACCCGTTCGGCCACCTCACGGCGCAACCGATCGACCAGCGATTCCACATCCCGGGCCGACGGCTTGATCGCCAGCACAAACCGTCTTTGGTTGGCCTCGCGGAAGATCACGTTCGGCCCGCGCGCGGAGCGCACCTCCGCCACCGACGACAGCGGCACGCGCCGCCTAACCGGTCCGGCCTCGTGGACCTCCACCGGCAACTCCGCGATCCGTTCCGCCGCATCCCGCCATTCCAGCGGCAACCGCATCACCAGATCCACCGTCCGTGCCCCATCCCGCAGGGTGGCCAACGTCCTTCCACCCACCAGTGAGGACACCTGCGTGTTCAACGTCCCCGGCGTGATCCCGTGGGCTGCAGCCCGGTCCCGATCCACCTCGATCCGCAATTGCGGGAGCGTCGACTGCTGGTCGAGCTTGCAGTCCTCCAAGCCCGGGATCGAACGCGCCACCGCCTGGATCCGCGTGCCCAGATCCCGCAACCGGTCCAGGTCCGGACCGAAGACCTTCACCGCCACCGGCGCTGACACCCCGCTCAGCATGTGCCCGATCCGATCCGCCAGAGGTCCCATGACCACGCTGAAAGTCCCGGGAATCGCACGCATCCGGGTCCGCACTTCCGCCAGGATCTCCGCCCGCGAACGCCCCGTCACACCACCACCCGGTTCCCGGAAATCCACGTCGAACTCCACCGTCGACACCGGCACCACATGGTCCCCGCGTTCGGCCCGTCCGAGCCGACGCCCCACGGTCCGGACCTCCGTGATCTCCATCAACCGGGCCTCCGCGATGTCGGAGATGCGATTCATCTCTTCCAGCGACGTACCCGGCGCTGCCGTCATCGAAACAAGAGCCGTCTCCTCCCGGAATACCGGCAGGAAATCCTTTCCCAGTCGCGGATAGATCACGCACGCGCCCGCCACGGAAAGTCCCACGCACCCGAACAGCAGCAGCGGCCGGTCCAGGGCCACCCGCAGGAGCGTGTGCTGCAGCAATCCCTTCAAACCGGATACCAGCCAACCATCGCGATGCGCCCCGCCGGCCGCCGGCGCCAGGAACATCGAGCACAGCACCGGGATCACCGTCAGCGAAACCACGAACGAAGCCACCATGCTCACGATCGTCGCCACGGCGATCGGAGCGAACAGCCTTCCCTCCACCCCGCTCAACCCAAGCAGTGGCAGGAAGACCAGGATGATCAGCACCGTGGCGTACAGGATCGACCCTCGCACCTCACCCGATGCCCGGGCAATGACCTCCAACCGAGGCAACAGACCGCCCCGCCCAGCGTTCTCCCGCAACCGCCGATGGACGTTCTCCACGTCCACGATCGCGTCATCCACCACCATCCCGATCGCCACCGCCAACCCGCCGAGCGTCATCGAATTCACCGAAACTCCCAGCACCCGGAACGCCAGCACGCTCACCACGAACGACAGCGGCATCGCCATCAGGGTGATCAGCGTCATCCGAACGTTGAGGAGAAACAAAATCAGCACCAACGCCACCAGGATCGCCCCGTCCCGGATCGCCTCCCGCAGGTTCCCGATCGCCCGCCCGATGAAGTCGGACTGCCGGAACAACACAAAGGCCTCCACCCCGGATGGCATCGCGGGCTTCAACTCCGCCAGCGCCGCCTCCACCTGTGCGGTCAAGGTGAGGGTGTCAAACCCCGACGCCTTGGTGATGCTCATCACGATCCCGCGGACCCCGTTGATGCTCCCGTCACCGCGCATGGGTTCGATCCCCCAGACGACCTGCGCCACGTCCGAGATCCGCACCGGCGTTCCTTCCACAACCTTCACTACCGTCCGCCCAATCAAATCGAGGTCCACGGTCATTGCCAGATTCCGCACCATCGTCTCCGTTGAACCGCTCTGGATGAATCCGCCCGTGCTCGTGCCAGCCGCCTCCGTCGCCGCCTTCTCCAACTCCTCGAGCGTCACGTCGTGCAGCAACAGGCGGGCCGGGTCAGGTTGGACCTGCACCTGACGGATGCCGCCTCCCATGTTCAACACTTCGGCGATTCCAGGAATGCCCTGCAGGCGGGGGCGCACGACCCAGTCGGCGATTGTCCGGACCTCCGGCGGCGCCACACTCGCGTTCGTGCTGCGGAGCCCGATCAGCAGGATCTCACCCATCAGGCTCGCCTCGGGCGTCAGGAACGGATCCACGCCGGTCGGCAGGGCTGTCCGTGCCGCCTGCAAGCGTTCGCGCACCAACTGTCGCGCCCGGCGAAGGTCTGTTCCCCAGCCGAACTCGACGTAGACGAGGGACAGGCTGATGTCGGAGTTGGACCGCAACCGGGTCACGCCAGCCACGCCCATCAAGGTCCGCTCGATGGGAACCGTCACGGCGGCTTCGACCTCCTCCGGCGCCAGGCCGGGCGCCTCGGTCAGGATGATCACGGTGGGCTTCGTGAGGTCCGGCAGGACCTCCACCGGAAGCTCCCGCGCCACCCAAAACCCCAGTACGAGCGCCAGGAGGGAGATTCCGACCACCGCCGCACGGTTCGCCAACGCCAGCCGGATCAACCTATCCAGCACGGGGCCCTCCCTTTCCGGCATCCACGTCAGTTCCTGCCCGGCGCCCCGTTCCGATCCCCAGCAAGAGCAACACCAACAATACCCCATTCCCGGCCAGGGAGAACCACAGCAATGCTGAACGACCGCCGGCACCCGCCGACGCCCCGTGCCCGGCCACGTCGTGGGCATGGCCCGCTTCGCCGGAAGCGCCAGCCACCTTTTCGCTGCCGTCCTCGTTGTGCTCGTGCCCATGCGCCGCATCGAGCGCGTCCTTCAACGAGACATTTCCCTTCCCCGCATACGCCAGCGAATAAGCCCCGGCTGTCACCACCCGGTCCCCCGGGAACAACCCCTCCGGAATCTCCGCATACTGATCGTTCACCGCTCCCACCACCACCGGCACCTTCACGAACGCATTGGTCACCGCGTCATCCGCCACGAACACAAACCGGTTCGCACCTTCCCCCTGCACCGCCGACCTGGGAACCGACATCAGCCCAGGCCGAGTCCGGGTAACGATATCAAACTCCACGCGCATCCCGGGCCGCAGCCACGTCCCCTCGTTGTCGACGTAACAGGCCGCCTCCAGCGTCCCGGAATCCGGATCCGCCATCACCCCCAGATGCGCAATCTCGGACTCCCAGACCTCACCCGGCCAACCCGGCGAGGTCACCCGCACCTTCAAGCCACGCCGGAGCCGGTTGGCATGGTGCTCCGGGACCCGTGCCAAGGCATGGACGCGCGAAAGGTCGACGATCGCCAGAAGGGGCTTTTCAGGACTCACCGGATCGCCCGGCGACACCGAGAGCTCCACCACGTACCCCGCGATGGGCGCCACCAGCGTGACCCGGGGCGGCGGATCCCCCGCCTGCCGGCTCTCGACCACCACCAGCGGATCGCCCGCCTTCACTTCGTGGTCCACGACCGCCAACACCTGGACCGCACGCCCCGCCACCCGACTGCTCACGAACTGCCGCTTCCCAGGAAAAACTTCAGCCCGACCCAGCACGTGCAGCGTCTCATCAAACGTGCGCTCCTCAGCCTCGGCCATCTCCAGACGCAGGTTCTTCACCCCGGTCGCGTCCAGGAACACGGTATTCGCCAGACGCGCCGCCTTCTCGGCATCCACCGCGCCGAGCCGCCCCAGAGCCACCAGCGCCAGCGCCCATCCCATCCATCGGATCCGCCCGTTCATGGTTTCCCTTCCTTTCCGATCGTTCCCGTCGCCATCCCCACCCTTCCCCGAGCCAGCTCCACATCCCGCAACGCGTCCACGCGCATCGACTCCGCCTGGAACCGACCGTCCCGCGCCTGCAGCAGGTCCGTCAGTCCCGCCTGTCCTTCCGACCGCATCCGCGCGATCGTCGCCTCCACTTCCCGCGCCGCCGGCAGCAAACGTTCATCCACCCCTTTCAACGACGCCTCGGCCACCCGGAGTCGTGCCCAGGCGGAATCCACTTCGGACCGGATCCGTACCTCCACGGCACGCGACTCCAGTTCCAGCCGCGACACTGCCTCGCGCGCCTCCGTGATCCGTCCTTGGTTCCGGTTCCAGAAGGGCAGCGGCAGGGAAATCTGCAAACCGACGAAGTTGTCCCGCTGAAGGCCGGTGGGCGCGTCCTCGGATCGTTGGAGCTGTCCTGCGAGCCCCAGGCCCACGTCCTGCCAGCGGCTCGCCTTGGCCAGCGCCAGCGTCAACTCCGCCACACGGCGTCGCGCGAAAGCCAGGTGCAGGTCCGGTCGTACGCCACCAGATCCCTCCGCATCCGTCGGCGCAGGAACCAGGGCCCCCAGTTCCCCCGAGATGCGGATCGGGTAAGCTTCGTACATCCCCAGAAGCGTGCGAAGCTGCCCCTCCTGAGCCGCCAGCCCAGACTCGAGCTGCCGCATCGCCAAAATCAACCGTTCGGACTCAACCCGGAACCGGGTCGCGTCGACCGCAGATCCCTCTCCCTTTCCCGCCGCCGCCGCCGAGACGCAAACCAGTTCCTGACTGTTGGTCCATTGAAGGGCCTTCAACTGCCGTTGTGAATCGAGCGCCAGCCACCCCACCGCCCCTTCCAGGACTTCGCCGGCCAACCGACGTTCCCGATCCGCCACCTCCGCCTCTGCCGCCTCGATTCCAAACTTCGAAACCGCCTTCTCCAGCTTCAAGCGCGACGTCAGCGGAAACCGCTGAACCAACGACAACGTCACGAATCCCTCCCGGCCCCGGGTGTTCGGATACATCCCCGTCTCCAGTTCGGGATTGGACAAGCGGCCGGCTTGGTCCGCCCGCGCCCTGGCCTCACGGATCACCACGCGCGCCGCCACCAACTCGAGATTGTTCGTCCAGGCCCGCGCGATCGCGCCGTCGACACCCAAGACCTCCCCCGCCAGCAGGCGACAGCCCAGCAACCCGCAAACCCACGGAAGTGTCAACCGGGTCCAGGAAAATGGATTCATGCAGCGGGAAGGACCCATGCAGGCCCAGCAACGAACGGAATCAACGGAAGGAAAACGAGGGATCGAGGCGGCAATGCAGGCTCGCGGGCAGCCAGACCGCCATCACCACCAACCAGAGGCATCTCTTCCACCAAAACACTTCACGACCACTACGGGCACCCACCTCCCTTGGCAAGCTTCCACCCGGAGGTTTGCCGGATCGCGCCCACGTCGCCCCTCCGCCCTCAGCAGTCGGGGAATTCAGCCCACCGGGACAGCGATCGTTCAGAGCCACCCACTATCCACAAGATGTCACCTCAGGAACACGGGTTGCTCCAAAGGACTCAGGCAAAGGGCGGGACTCAAAGAAATGTCGGGAAGTTTTTCGGGAATTATCGGAGAGAACGTCCTCGATCCGGAGGGGGCCTTTCATCTGATTCTGACCGGTCTTGGACCGGTCAGGAAAGACCCCCTGCAATGCCGCGGGAAAAGTGGCGGGAGTGGCGGGGCTCGAACCCGTAACCTCTGCCGTGACAGGGCAGCGCTCTAACCAATTGAGCTACACCCCCGCGGGCGGCGCGCTTTGTACAGGATCCATGGACCCCGTCAAAATCATTTCTCAGATTTCTGCGCGCTCACGTTGGTCTCGCAACTCAACGGTCTGAGAATATGGATCCGGGCCGAAAACGCCAAGGAGGTGGGGGTGGGGAACCCCGCTGAAGAAACGTTCCGCAGCCCGAATCGAGTTGAGGTTAGGAACGACGTCGGGGAAGTCAATCCAGCGCTCAGAAAATGTTCACCTTCTCCCAAAGGATGCCCGCAACCCGACCGGGGCAATCCGCTGAATCCCGGCAGCTACCTGCACAGCCCCCACCCTAGCCCGCAAGCTCGCCCACCCGTTCCAGGATGACCTCCGTGAGGCTCGGTTCATCACCGATGCTCCGGCTGTACCAAACCCAGTGTGCATCGTGAAAAACCGGGCTCGGCCAAGTAGGCTCCCGTCGCTCCAACCTCGCCCGGACGTCCACCGGATCCGCGCCGAGCAACACCGGGATATCTTCATGGCTGTGGAGACCATCGCTTACAAAAAACGGGACCATGACGATGTGTCGGGTGCCGGCGAGTCGGTAGCAGTCCGCAATCCGCGGTTCTTCCTCCATGAACACGCCGTGCACGTCGTGGAACTGGCCACCGGCCCGCAATCGTTCCACCTGATCCTCAATAGCCCGTCGTGAGTTCTCCGAGTTCCCGGTCCCGTGACCGGCGATGAAGAGCGAGAGGTCATCCGGCGCGGGAACCCCGTGAGGCGCGGGATTCAATTGAACCACCTCCAGCGCGCGCCGCACGAGCAGTCGCGTCATCGAAGAATGGGTTCCCACCGGTCCGCAGTAGCGGACCTCGTGCCGTCCAACCTGACGGATGCGTTCAAAGCCCGTAACGCCGGGCGTTGTCAACCCAAGCTCCCGGGGGATGACCTGTTCCGTGAAGTAGCCTTCGGAGATGAACAACGGAACGACGTATACCCGGGGATGCCAGATTCCGCGCAGGACTCCGGCAATGGATGGCTCCTGCTTCCAGTACGCCTCCAGCACCTGCTCAAAAACACCGGACGCCCGCAGCGCGTCCGCGTGCTGCCGCGTCGGCGTGCAGGAGTCACGGTTCTGGGTCGAGCCGTGCCCGATCAGCACGAGCGCGGCTCCGGGATGGGAATGCGAGGGCAACACGGCCGGAATCTGTATTCGTCCGTCCGGATCTCAAACCGGGAATTCCACCTCCTGGCCTGGCAAGGCTTGGGATCGGGATCGGGAAGCGCGGAAACTTCCACGCAGCTCGTGAGGACACTCGCCCCACCATTGAACCGTCCCGTGCCCGCCCCGCCCACCCTCGGGTGGGCGAGACCCCTATCGAACCACTGGGTGTCTCGCCCCTGCCCGGCTTCGGCTACTGCACTCCGTATCCCACGGCCGGCTTGCCGTTTTCCTGCAGCTTGCCCGCGGACCACAGCAACCCGCGCGTCAGCAGGTCCAGCACGGCCGGATCCTGCAGCGTGTGATTGTAATGACCGATCGTCGTGCCGAACACCCGCCCCTTGCCGAACTGATTTACCCAGACGTTCACCTCGGCACGCTTGGTCTCGTGCGACCAACCCGTTGCGAGGGGCGTGGCCGTCGGTTCCACCTTCTCGATGTTGTAGAGCTCTTCCTTCGGGGTACGCCAATTGGCCGGGAAACCGATCATCACCGGGTGCGCCGGTGCCACATTGGTCATGGCATAGTCGAAGTGGGATCCATGCCGATGGCTGGTGACGCCCACAAAGCGGAACCAGTCGTTCGTCGGGGCGCGGTAACAGTGCATCGCGCAGTGGATCACCACCGCCGGCACACCATCGCGATGCGGCTTCACGATGCGCTCGAGCCAGTCGAGCTCCTTCTCGTCGGCGAAGCATTCATTGTGCAGGACGACGTCGTACTTCTTCGCCCAGTCTTCGGTCTTGTAGACGGAGACCTTGTGCTTCGTGCCGGTCTGGCCGGGATCCATCACAATGTCCCAGGTGATGTTGGCGCGCTTCGAGATGCCCTCGGTCAGGATGGTGGATTGGCCCGGATAGTCATGACAGCAACCGCCAGAAATCAGCAATCCCCGCAGCGGTCGCGCCGTCCCGGGCTTGCGCTTGTAGGTGGCCAGGACATGCGAGTCGCCCCCGTCGGAGGCGAACTTGTCCGGGCGGGACCCTCCGGCCATATCCGCCGCCAACCGCCATCCATCCGCCGTCGTCTCGACGATCCCCACCAGCGTGCGACCGACATTGCGTCCTTCGACCTCGGTCAGGTCGATCTGGGCCGGGGTCTTCGACGTGTCGAGTTTCAGGGTGCCACGGGCCGTGTTGTCCCCCATGCGAAAGGTGTACTTGCCGTTCCCGATCTCGAACTCGGCGGAGTTCACGGAATCGTCATCAACGGCATTTCCGCCGACTTCGATCCGGGTATGCACCCAGGTACCGGCCAGGTCAGAGGATTCGATCGCAAGGGAAACCCCGGGCCTCAAGGCCAGGGCAACAAGGATGGCGGAGAGTAATTGCTTCATGGAAACAGCCCCGAGGCTGGCCGGCTCCCGACGCATTGGAAGCCGTAATTTTAAACCTCTGCGGAATTGGCCGGACCCATCGAAGCTGTCAGGGTCCACCCATGCGCTCGGCCGCATGGCGACTACTTCGGCTTCTGATTCTCGCTGGACTCTCCGGATGCCTTCGCCTGCTTGGCGTGGTGGTCATCGGCCCCGGCGGTCCGGACCGCAATACCACCGAGCCCATCGGCTCGCGCGCCGGCTCCGGATGGCAGTGGACGGGCCAGTTCAACTTCTTCTGTGGAGTCCCGGTCGGTCCTTCCTCCTTCCTGACGGCTGGCCATTTCGGCGGAAATGTCGGCGACCGCTTCACCTATCGGGGCAGGAGCTACCGGACCGTGGGATTCGAGGCGGATTCGTCCTCCGACCTTCGCCTCTGGCATGTCAGCGGGGTTTTTCCCACAACGGCGACCGTCGCCACCGAGGACCTTCGACTGGGAGAGCTCGTGGTGATCATCGGACGCGGCGCGCCCAAGGGATCGGAGATCCTCGCCGACCGGGGAGTAGGACCGGCTCTGGCGGGTTGGAATTGGGGCAACCTCGATGGACGTCAGCGCTGGGGAACCAATGCGATCGCCCAGCGTCTCGACGGCTCCGCAGTGGGTCTGTTTGGCCCGCTGGTCCGCTGCAGCTTCGATGGGGGAATCGGCGACGACGAAGCCTGTATTTCCGGCGGCGACTCCGGTGGTCCCATGTTTGTCCGTCGCGGACAGACCTGGCACCTCGCCGCAATCCAGTTCGGCGTGGAGGCTGCTTTCAATACCACCGCAACCGGCCCGGGGGCCAACGGCCTGATCTTCGACTTCAGAGGCCTATACCGCGGATCCGAAGGCAACTGGCAACTGGAGGCCTTCGAGGCCAGCAACCCTGTGCCGACCTCGTTTGTCTCCACCCGGATCATGCCCAGACGGGCCTGGCTCGACGCCGGCCTCGCGAAGGCACCCGCGCCTCCCACCTTGCAGGACGCTCCGGCTCCGGAGGGGCCCTTTACAAATACGGAAAGTGCAACCCTGGACCCGGTATCGCGGACATTCCGGGTCCCGCGGACAGAAGACGCCCGCTTCTTCCGGCTCCATGGAACCGCCGGACTGGTGATCACCCATGTGCAAGGCGAGGCGAATCACCTGGTACTCGAGTATGACTGAGCCTGGCAACACGTCCCCAGTTGCCCGCCGCCCGCCACACCGCGGCATTCATTGGGTTGCATTCCTGTCCTGGATCTTCCTGACGTTCCCTGCGCGCCCGGCCGGGTTCCGATTCCCACTGGAGCAGGGCAAGTTCTATCGCCTTGAAGGAACGACCAACGCGGACAGCTGGACCCTTCTCGAACCTGCCATCTTCGGCGACGCCCCAGAATGGGTACGTTCCAGATCCGACTACCCTGCCGCAATCCGGGATGTCCGCCTCGTCCGTGAATCGGTCGTCGACCTCAACCCCGCTCTGGAAAAGCTCCGGGCCAAGCACGGGGTGCCCGCACTCGCTGCGATCCTCGTCCGGTCCAACCGGGTGATCGCCGCGGGCGCGGTCGGTCTGCGGGTCCACGGATCGGAAGTCCCGGTCGAAATGGGTGACCTTTGGCACCAAGGGTCCATCACCAAATCCATGACCGCGACGCTGGCCGGGATCCTCGTCGACGAAGGTCGGATCCACTGGACGAGCACGCTCGGCCAGATCCTGGGCTCAAGGGTACCCGGCATGCACGAGGACTGGCGTGACGTGACACTGGGACAGTTGCTCCGTCACCGGAGCGGAGCCCCGGACCAGGATGAACTCGTCCGGAACAAGGTCTGGGACGCGATCTGGAATCAGCGTGGCCCCATGTCGGGGCGCCGGCTTCACTGGTTGACCGCCGTCACGACCAACCCTCCCCCAACCGCGCCGGGAACCCGCTTCGTCTATTCCAACACCGGTTACGTCTTCGCCGGCATGATGCTCGAACAGGTTTCCGGACAACCGTGGGAAGACCTCCTCCGAACCCGACTCTTCCTGCCCCTGGGCATGCGCACCGCCGGTTTCGGTCCGCCCGCAACCCGCGGCCACACGAACCGGCCGTGGGGCCATGAGTGGATCCATGGCAAGCCCTCGGGGATCCCACCCGGCCGCAACGCCGACAACCCCCAGTCTCTCGGTCCTGCAGGCACGGTCCACGGCTCTCTCTTCGACCTGGCGAAGTACCTGATGTTCCACGCCCGCCCCGCCGAGGGCGAGGGTGTCCGCCTGGTTTCGCCGGAAACGTTCCAACGGTTGCATGAAGCGCCGGTGGGAGAGTCCTACGCCTTCGGCTGGCACGTCATGAACCGCGCCTGGGCCGGCGGGGACGTCTTGCATCACACCGGATCCAACACCCAGTGGTTCAGCAACGCCTGGATTGCTCCCGGCAAACAGGCCGCCCTGATCGCTGTAACCAACATCGGCGACGGCTCTGGAAAGAAGGCGTTCAACGTCACGGACGAGGCCCTGAGCCGCATGATCGCCAACCACGTGGGCCGCTGAAGCTCCACGGAAGCGGATTTGCCAGCCGACCCTCATTCCGCCAGGGTCCCGCCGTTCCACCGCCCGTTCGCCTGGCGCAATTCCTGTCGTCATGATTTCTGCATTTCATTCACGCCTGCCCCGCACCGTCATGCTGTGGGTGACCTCCACCGGCCTGCTCCCCGCCGCCGTGGTCATCAACGAAATCCATTCAACCCCCGACGTGGACCAGGAACGGGTCGAGTTCGTTGAACTCTTCAATGACGACACCCAAACGGTGAATGTCGCCGGCTGGCGACTCGCCGGCGGCACGGAGTTCGTCCTGCCTCCGGGCACATCCATCGCCCCGGGTCAGTTCCTCGTCCTCGCACAGGATCCGGCCGCCCTGCGCCAGAAGTACGGCTTTGCCTCCGCCCTCGGCCCATGGACCGGGCGACTCAGCGGACGCGGTGAACGCGTCCGACTGCTGGATGCCGCCGGTGCTGAGGTCGACAGCGTCAATTACGAACTCGGCTTCCCTTGGCCGACGGTCGGCGATGCCCCGGGCAATTCCCGGGAACTGATCCATCCGTCCCTCGACAACACCCTCGGCGGCCATTGGCGTTCCTCCACCGCTGCCGCCACTGTCCTTCCCGACATCCCCCTCCTCGCCTCCGCCGGAATCTGGAAATACCGCAAGGGCACCAACGAACCTTCTGCCTCAACCGGGACCTGGCGGACGATCCAGTTCAACGATTCCACCTGGGCCTCCGGTACGGCCCCCGTTGGGTACGATCCGGATGTTCTGGGGCCCGCCACCACCGGCGGTACCCGTTTGGATGACATGCGGAACGGCTACAGCACCTTCTACCTGCGCCGAACGTTCGATGCACCCGGCTCTCCTGCCTACAAGCTCGCACGACTCGAAGCGCTGTTCGACGACGGCTTCAAGGTCTGGATCAACGACACGCTCGTCCTCGCCCGCGATATGGACTCGTCGGAGGTCCCGTTCAATGGCGTATCGACCAGCGTCCGCGAAAACAACACCTACGAACCGATCGATGTTCCCATCCCAACCGGATTGCTCCGGGAATCCGGGAACGTCATCGCGGTCCAAGTGGCCAACGCCAGCATCGGCGGCAGTTCCGACTGTTTCTTCGACTGCCGCCTGACACTCATTGGCGGAACCACCGGACAGGGGCCCACGCCCGGCCTCGTCAACCGCACTTTCACCACCAACGCGCCGCCCGCCCTCCGACAGGTCAGCCACACACCCGAACAACCACGCTCCGGCCAACCCGTCGTCATCTCCATCCGGGCAACCGATCCCAACGGCATCAGCCAGGTCCAGTTGCAATATCAGGTCGTCCGGCCGGGCGAATACATCCGGTTCGATGCTCCCGAGTACACCAGCAACTGGACGACCGTCCCCATGAACGATGCGGGCGCGTCCGGTGATGCCCTCGCCGGTGATGGCAACTTCGCTGCAGTCATTCCCGGCTCGACCCAAACTCATCGTCACCTCATCCGCTACAGGATCAGGGCAACGGATTCACTCGGGGCCACGGTGGTCGTCCCGTACAAGGATGATGCAGGCCGAAACTTCGCCTACTTCACCTACGACGGCGTCCCCGCGTGGACCGGAGCCATCCGCCCGGGAGCCGCCGGAACCATCGGGCAAGCATTCACCCTCTCCACCAATGAGATGAACCGACTCCC
>CAIMMI010000117.1 GCA_903842505.1 uncultured Verrucomicrobiota bacterium
CTGGAATCTGGAAACTCCACCCAGCCCGCCTCGTGACCTCGTCGGCTACATCATGCCGGGTAGCTGCCGACGTCAGGAGGCAGAGCTTGTTGTGGATCGTGAACTGCCGCGTGGGGGCACGCAGCCTACAGAACGGAGTTTCTGGAATCTGGAAACGGGCGACTGGGAACTCCCCTTGGCCCCACCTCGTCCCTGAAGCCATGCGTTGCCAGCGGTTGGAACAAAGGCTATCAACTCGCCACCGCATGGGTCTGTTTGGATTCGGCAAACCGAAGAATCCCGAGGAGCACCGTTACTATCTGCTGCCGGGACAGGGGAGGGGAGCGCGACGCAAGCACCGCCAGCAATTGGTGGCGGCTTGGATCGTGGGCATCCTGGCGTCTGGCCTGATGGGACTGGCTCTCTGGTTCCTGAACTCCCGTCATTGATCGGGCGGCTTTCGCCGCGACGCTCCGGGTCAGAGCGGCACGAGATCCATCCCTTCGAGGAATTCCCGGGCCAGAATCTGGATCCACGGATGGGCGGGCACGGTCACGCCATCGAGTGAAAGCACGGGGACGATTCCCGTCGTGCTGAGCGAGACAAACAACCCGTCGGAACCCGCCAGGGCATCCGGCGTCAAGGTCTCGGTCTGGAATGGCCATCGGTGGTCGCGGACGGCACGTTCGATCACGCGGGCGGTGATCCCGGCGAGAGCGCCCGAATCCCGAGGGGGAGTGCCCACGGTTTCGCCGCGGATCCAGAACAGGTTTCCCGTGGATGTCTCGGCCACTTCACCCCGGGTGTTGAGGAGCAGGGCTTCGTCGGCTCCCGTCGCCTCCGCTTCGGCCCGCGCCAGCACCTGGATCAAGCGGGATCCGTGCTTGGTGGGAGCGAGGGGATCGTCGGCCACGACCCGGAAACGGCTGGTCCGGAGATGCCAGCCGGCGTGTGGGGCGATCGGTGGATCGGAGGGATGCCAGGTGAGGATGCGATTCGGCGAGTGGGCTCCGCGGGGCGAGTAGCCCCTCGGCCCCGAGCCCCGGGTAACGGTCAGTCGTACCGTGCCGTGGATCGCGGTATTGGACTGAAGGAGGTTGGCAAGGGCCTCGGTCCATTGGTCCGGCGAAAGCCCGGACGCGATGCCGGTGATTTCCTGCCCGCGACCGAGTCGATCCAGGTGCGCCGGCCATTGCACGGGCACGCCGTTCCGGATTGGCACGGTTTCGAACACGGAGTCGCCATACAGCAGGGCGCGATCGGTGACGGGAATGCTGGCTTCGGCCAACGGGACGAGTCGGCCATTGAGCCAGGCGATCGAGGCGGAGGGCGGATTCATGGGATGGAAGCTCTGGATGCCGCTGGAACGCCCAAGGCGGCGAACAGACCGGATGCCTTGGCGATCGTTTCGTCGAACTCCGCCTCGGGGATCGAATCGGCGACGATCCCGGCGCCGGCGTGGAGCCAGGCGTGTCCCTGGCGCAGGATGGCGGATCGGATGGTGATGCTCAGTTGGCTTTCGCGGTTGAAGCCGAGATATCCGTGACAACCGCAGTAGGGTCCGCGCGCGACCGGTTCCAGTTCGTCGATGATCTGCATGGCCCGGAGCTTGGGGGCTCCGGTGATGGAGCCTCCCGGGAAGCAGGCGGCGAGGGCATCGAGGTGGGTGAGACCGGTGTGCAGGGTGGCTTCGACCGTGGACACCAGATGCTGCACCTGGGCGAAACTCTCGAGTCGGAGGAGGTCGGGAACCTTCACGGAACCGAACTTGGCCACCCGCCCGACGTCGTTGCGGAGGAGGTCGGTGATCATGACCAGTTCGGCGCGTTCCTTTTCGCTGGCGAGCAGTTCCGCGGCGAGGCGGAGGTCGGATTCCGGGTCGTGGCCCCGGGGTCGGGTGCCCTTGATCGGGCGGGTGGTCACACGGTCACCGCTGAGGCGGAGGAAGAGCTCCGGGGAACTCGAAATGAGCGCGAAATCGCCGCAATCGAGGAAGGCCGCGAAGGGAGCCGGGGAGTGCTGGAGCAGGGACTCGAACAGGTTCCACGGCGGCGTGGGCACCGGAAGGTCGAATCGCTGGGCGAGGTTCACCTGATAGATGTCGCCGGTGTGGATGTAGGCCTGGGCGCGGCGGACGGCGGCGAGATAGAAGGCTCGCGGGAGGGTGGACCGGACGGGGGCAGTGGATGGCTCGGGCGGCGTGGGGCAGGGCGGGGCGGGAGCCTGCAGCCGTTCGGACCACCAAGCCACCTCGGACAGGGCGCGGGCGTCCGTTCGGGTTCCGTCCACGTCCAGGCCGGTGGCCACGATCCAGACCTGATCCAGCTCATGGTCGAACACGACGAGGGATCCGTGGAATCCCAGATGGCAGTCCGGCAGTTCCAGATCGTTGACGGCCAGCCGCTGGAGCTGGGGCGCCAGATACTGGTTCATCTCGTATCCGAAGTAACCGAAGACGCCGCCCAGGGGGAACGGAAGGTCGGCTTCGTCCGGAAGCTCAAACCGGTCCAGCAGGGCCGCGATCAGGCGCCATGGATCGCCGAACTGGCATTCCCGCTCGCCTCCGGCGTGCCATGTCTCACACCGAGAGCCATGGCTTCGGAACGTGAGCATCGGCCGGGCCGTCACCATCGAGTACCGCGCGAAGTGTCCTCCCATCCGTCCGGTCCGGAGGATGACCCGCCCGGGTTCACGCTCGAGCAGTCGCCCAAGGGACTCGGGCGAGTGGGAGGTGGCGACCGGTTGGACAATGGAGCGCATGCAATTTGCGAGAGGGGCGAGCTTCGACGGGGCGAGCCACAGGTCAAGCGCGGCATCCGTTGCTCGGTCCATGGTGGGATCCAAGCGGACGCAGGGGTCTGATCCGGAGGGTCGGAACGTTTGGATTGCTTGGGGTCAAGACCGCAAATTGTGGGAGAGGAAGGTCCTAAACGAACACTGGCGGTTCAGGGGGTTGCCTGCCATGTTCAGCGAGTAATTTGAATCACTCGTGCCACTCCGGGGGGCCGAAGGACGTCGAGGGATGTTCGATCGTGGACCCGGGGGAGCGCAGGTTGCGCGATGCCGATTGGTTTCTCGTCTGGAGCAACGACACATGTCCCATATGGCAGTATTTGGCCGACTCAAAGCGATGGTGGTCTCGGTGATACAGTGGTTTGACGCTGATTACCGGTCTGAAGAGCTGGCCCATCGGAAGGACATTCCGAACAAGGTCGAATGGGTCCGGACGATCCCGTTCGTGATCCTGCACGCGGGTTGCCTCGGGGTGATCTGGACGGGGTGGAGCTGGACCGCCGTCTCCGCCGCGGTCTTCCTCTACTTCTTCCGCATGTTCGCGGTGACGGGCTTCTTCCACCGCTACTTCTCGCACCGGACGTTTTCGACGTCCCGTTTCATGCAGTTCGTCCTGGCGGTCTGGGGCGGCACCTGCGTCCAGCGCGGCGCGCTCTGGTGGGCCTACACGCACCGGCATCATCACCAGTATTCGGATGATCCCGTGGACAAGCACTCTCCCCGCCAGCATGGCTTCCTCTGGTCGCACATTGGCTGGATCACCAGCGCCAAGAATTTCCCCACCGACTACCGCCGCATCAAGGATCTCGCGAAGTTTCCTGAGTTGGTGTTCCTCAACCGCTTTGACGTCCTGGTGCCGGTCCTGTTTGCGACGTTCCTGTTTTTCGTCGGTGTCGCCTTGAACGCGGCCTTCCCGAAGTTGGGTGTGACCGGTGGTCAGATGCTGGTCTGGGCCTTCTTCATCAGCACGACGTTCCTGTTCCATGGCACGGCCTGCATCAACTCGATGGCGCATGTCTTCGGTCGCCGCCGTTACGAGACGGGTGACGACAGCCGGAACAGCTTCATCCTCTCCCTGATCACCCTGGGTGAGGGTTGGCACAACAACCACCACATGCACATGGGCTGCGTCCGGCAGGGCTTCTACTGGTGGGAACTGGATATCACGTACTACCTGCTCAAGGCCATGTCCTGGGCCGGCCTGATCTGGGACCTGCGTCCCGTGCCGTCCGCTGCCTACGACACCGCCCATCACATCGGCCACGCCTCCGCAGCCAAGCCTGCCGTGGCCTCCCCGGATGTCGCGGCCAACGAGGAAGCCGCCGCTGCGCGGTCCCTTCCGATCAAGTCCTGAGCATGGCACGGCCATCGTTGGCCATCGTTGGAACGGGCGTGGCCGGAATGGGCTGCGCCCATTTGCTTCAGGAGCGTCATGAACTGACGCTCTTCGAGCAGCACGACTACGTCGGGGGACACACCAACACCATCGACGTCCCGGAGGGGAGTCGCTCGGTGTCGTTCGACACCGGGTTCATGGTGTTCAACAAGGTGACCTACCCCCGGTTGGTCCGCCTTTTCGAGGAATTGAAGGTGCCCGTGAAACCCACGGATATGTCCTTCTCGGTGCAGCACCTCCCCAGCCGCCTCGAGTACTCCGGTTCCAGCCTCAATCACCTCTTCGCCCAACGCCGGAATCTTTTCCGCCCGCGGCATTACCGGATGCTGCTTCAGATCAGCCGGTTCAACCGCGAGGCGATCGAAGCGTTGGCCGATCCCCGCTGGGCCGGCGTCACGATCGGTGAGTACGTCGAAATCCGTGGGTACGGTCAGGATTTCCTCGACCTGTTCCTCGTGCCGATGAGCAGCGCGGTCTGGAGCACGCCGCCGGACGGCATGCTCGAGTTCCCGGCGACGACCCTGCTGCGGTTCTTCCACAATCACGGGTTCCTCGGCCTCCACACCCAGCACCCGTGGTGGACGGTCGATGGCGGTTCCCGTGAGTACGCACGCCGCCTGATGGCCCCTCTCCGGGATCGGGTGCGACTGTCGGATCCGGTTGTTGCCGTCCATCGGTTGCCCGAAGGCGGTGCTGAGGTCGCGACGCGGTCGGGTTGGCGGGGGCGGTTTGACCGGGTGATCCTGGCAGCGCACGCCGATCAGTCGCTGGCGCTGCTCAAGGATGCGGAACCGGAGGAACGCCGCCTGCTGGGCGAGTTCCATTACCAACCCAACACCGCCGTCATCCACACCGACCGGGTCGAGATGCCGAAGGCCCGCCTGGCCTGGGCTTCGTGGAACTACCGGATTGCCGTGGGTCCCGACGGGCAGGTTCGGCCGAGCACGGTGTATTGGATGAATCGGTTGCAGGGTGTCAGCGATCGGGAAGACTACTTCGTGTCGATCAATGGCGGGGCGGACGTGGATCCGGCCCGAGTCATCCGCCGGATCGAGTATGAGCACCCGTTGTTCTCGCTCGGTGCAATCCGGGCGCAGGCGGGATTGCCCGGGCTGAACCGGCGGGATCCGGGGCAGGCCGTGTTCTTCTGCGGAAGCTATTTCCGGTATGGATTCCACGAGGATGCCTTCAGTTCGGCGGTGGACTTGTGCGAGGTCCTCACCGGGGAAAAGCGCTATCCGGCCGCCGCAGCTTGAATCGGTTGAAACCCGGGTCGTGTCTGACGGGTCAACAGCGCCGCCGGGATCCACAAGGTCGTGGTCCTGCGCGTTGACTCGATCATGATCACGGCCCACGCTCGTCCATCCATGAGTATTGTCCGTCCGTTGGTAGCAACGATTGCCGCCGCCGGTCTTCCGGTGGTGCTGGCGGCTGCTGAAGTCCGGCAGGTGTCGCTCGACGACTGCCTCCAGTTGGCGATCCAGAAGAACCTCGACGTCCGCATCGCGCAGTATACCCCGATGCTGACCCGGCTCAGCCTGAGTTCGGCCTACTGGACCTACGAACCGACGCTCTCGGCCGGAGTCCGGCAGTCTTTCTCGCAGTCCGAGGCCCAGCGGATCGTCGGCGGCTTCAATCCGCCCGCCAACGAATCCTGGAACGAGCGGTATGACACCTCGGTCAACGGCACGATCCCGACCGGCATGTCCTACAGCCTGAGCGGCCTGATGAACCGGCAGAGCGGCGAACAGGGTGGTTTCGACCAAGGCTTCTTCTACACGCCGGCCGTGTCGATGAATGTCACCCAACCCCTCTTGCGGAACTTCTGGATCGACCAACCCCGCCTGACGATCCAGTTGGAGAAGCGGAACCTGAAGCAGGGCGAATACGACATCCGCGACCAGGTGATCCGCACTTCAACCGACGTGACGCTCGCCTACCTCGACCTGATCGCTGCCCGCGAAAATCTCCGCGTCCAGCAGAAGGCCCTCGAACTCGCCGAACGTTCGCTCCAGGAAAACAAGAAGCGCGTTGAGGTCGGTGCCATGGCGCCCCTCGACGAAAAGGAGGCCGCTGCCCAGGCCGCCCGGAGTCGCGCCGACGTCATTTCTTCCGAGCGGGACCTCGCCCTCTCCCAGAACGCGCTGAAGCGTCTGATCACCGACGACTTCGCCGGCCTGCAGGAGGTCCTCTACGAGCCGACTGCCCGGTTGACCGCCGTTCCCGAGACTTTCAACCGGATCGACAGTTGGCATAAAGGCCTGTCCCTCCGGCCCGACATCCAGCGCAACAAGCTCGAGTTGGAAAAGCAGAAGATCACGCTCCGCTTCACCCGCAACCAACTCTACCCGCAGTTGGACATGTTGGGTTCCTTCGGACTCGGCGGCGCCGATCCCAACTTTGGCCCCTCGCTGAACGACCTGGAGGAACGCCGGAATCCGAACTACAGCGCCGGCCTGCGTCTGAGCATGCCGTTCACCAACAAGCGCGCCCGCAACGATCATCAGGCTGCCAAACTCCGGAACGAGCAGCTGCTCCTTCGGTACAAGCAGCTTGAGCAGAGCGCCATGGTGGAAATCGAGAATGCCATCCGCTCCGCCGATGCCGCACTCCAGCGCGTTCAGGCGACCGAGGCGTCCATGGAATACTCGGAGGCCGCCCTGCAGGCGGAGGAGAAGAAGCTCGAGAACGGCAAGTCCACCAGCTTCGTCGTCCTCCAACGCCAGCGCGACTACACCTCGGCCCAATCCGAGGTGATCCGCTCCAAGTCGGACTACAACAAGGCGCTCGCCCGCCTTGCCCAGGCCGAGGGTTTCACGCTCGAGAAATACCAGGTCCGACTGGAACTCAAGTAGGCGCGCACGTTCGATGGGGCGGGGGCGTCAAACGGGGGCGGTGTGAAGATGCGCCGCCCTTGACCGCAGGGTTGCGGCCGGGCGTGACTTGGTCCTGCCGGCCTCGCTAGGTTTTCTCCCTCGACCATGAGTTCCGCCCCGTTCGTCCTCACCCGGGTTCCCTCGCTCAAGTCGCCGGCGGATTTCCGCCGGCACCTATCCGGACTGGGCCTGGATCTGCCCTGCGACGACGCGCTCCTCGCCGGGCCCGAATCACCGCTCCGACAACCCATCCCGGTGCCCGTCGCCGGTCGCACGATCGGCAACCGCTGGGCGATCCACCCGATGGAAGGCTGGGACGCCACCCCGGACGGCAAACCGACCGAGGAAGTGCGTCGACGCTGGCGTCGCTTCGGCGAAAGCGGCGCGAAGTTGATCTGGGGCGGGGAAGCCATGGCGGTCCGCCCCGACGGTCGAGCCAATCCGAACCAACTGATCCTCTCGCGCGAGAACCTGGATCCGATCGCTGCCCTCAAGCGGGAATTGGTCGAAAGCCACCGTCAGCACCACGGCAGCGCGGACGATCTGGTCGTCGGCTTCCAACTCACGCATTCAGGCCGGTTCTGCCGACCCAACGACAAGAAGCGTCTCGAACCCCGCATCGCCTACCGGCATCCGATCCTCGATCGCAAGTTCCAGATCGATTCCGACGGCCCGGTGCTCTCGGATTCGGAAGTCGTGGAGTTGATCCAGGACTACGTCCGCGCCGCGCGGATCGCTTACGAGGCCGGGGCCGACTTCGTGGACCTGAAGCACTGCCACGGTTACCTGCTGCACGAGTTCCTCGGTGCCCACACCCGACCCGGCCCCTACGGCGGATCCTTCGAGAACCGCACCCGCATCCTCCGGGAGATCGTCGAGGGAATCCGTGCCGACGGAAATCCCATCGAGATCGGCGTCCGGTTGAGCGCCTTTGACCTGGTCCCGTTCCGGCCCGACCCAACGCGCGCCCAACCCGGCAAGCTCGGACCGGGTGTTCCCGAGGATTTCTCGGCCTGCCTTCCGTACCGATACGGGTTCGGTATGAACCCGGAGAATCCCATCGAGCCTGACCTCACGGAGACGCACCGCTTCACGACCCTGTGTGCTTCCCAGGGCATCCGCCTGCTCAACCTCAGTGCCGGGTCGCCCTACTACAATCCGCACCTCCTGCGCCCCGCGGCCTATCCGCCCAGCGACGGCTATCAACCGGCTCACGATCCGTTGATCGATGTGGTGCGTCAGGTGCAGTCGGTCCGGTCCATCCGGGCGCAGGCGCCACGCGATCTGGTCATCGTCGGTTCCGGCTATACTTACCTCCAGGACTACCTGCCGCAGGTCGCCCAAGCCGTCGTCCGCGAGGGATGGACCGACATGGTCGGCCTTGGCCGCATGGTGCTGAGCTATCCCGGGATCCTGGCCGACGCCACCGCCGGTCGTCCCCTCCAGTCCCGCGGGATCTGCCGGACGTTCAGCGAGTGCACCACCGCCCCACGCAACGGTCTCCCCAGCGGATGCTACCCGCTCGATCCCTTCTATGTCGCCCGCCCCGAAGCCCAGGCCCTCAAGGAACTCAAGAAGGCGGGCAGGTAGGGCGGGGAGTTCCCAGTCTCCAGATTCCAGAACGATGGGTAGCCGCCGAGGTAACGAGGCGGACCCAGGGGGAGTTTCCAGAACAAGGGGTGGGGCGAGACTCCGTCGAGCCGGTGCTGAAGTCGCAAGTTTTCAGATTCAAGTTTCAAGCCGGATGCGCGGTAGCCGCCGAGGTAACGAGGCGGACCCAGGGGGAGTTTCCAGATCAAGGGGTGGAGCGAGACTCCGTCGAGCCGGGCCGAAAGTTCCCGGGACCCCGGTTTCGCTTCGCGACCCCGATCCGCAGGAAGGAACGACGGAGTCCTCCGGAAATGGTTACCCAGGCCGAGTACGAGTACCGCCCTTCGGGCTGAGTACGCGTACGCGTACGAGGAGGGACCGCGGACGGGGACTGCCTGTTCC
>CAIMMI010000118.1 GCA_903842505.1 uncultured Verrucomicrobiota bacterium
AACAGACTTTGGAAGGAATCAAGCCAGGTTGCACGAGCGCGAGAATGCGCAAAACAAAGGGAAAATAACTCCAGCTGTTTCTGAGACACTACACTAGGAACGCCTTCACTGCCTTTTCCGCTGCCTGCTGGCAGTGATAGACAGCAACGTCGTAGAACGGCGGTTCGCCGGTCCCCGCCCGGCGGGCGGTTTCCAAGTCGCGCCACGCCTTGACCATCCAGGCCTTCGCTTCGGGCACAGGCGCGTCAGCCATAGAGTCTCCGCCCCCGGTTGAAGATGGTGTGTTCCAGCGAGGACGGATGGGCTTGAACGCGGTCCACTTCCTGACGCGTTTCCACCAGCACGTCTTTGGGCATCCGCAGGCCGCGCAGGCAACGATGGGCCCGCTGCGAGCGGCGGATGGGTGTTTCATCGCTGTGCGGTACGACGACCAGCAGGTCCACATCGCTGTCGTCGTGCGGCTGGCCCCACGCGTGCGAGCCGAACAGCCAGACTTGCTCCGGCTGAAACTCAGCGACGAGTCGCTGCGTGACCGTCCGTAGCAAGTGGTCGTCTAGCGTTTTCATGTGGTTGGTTTAGCAGGGTTGGCAGGCTTTTGGAAGCGCGGCATCGGGAGGTCCGGTCAATCCACAAACTGCGTTTCGTTAAGGAGGCGATGGGGTCAGATCTGTCCGTTTGCCATTTCGACGACAAGGATGTCTACGAGGCTTCGGATTTCGTGCGGCGCCGCTGCGTCACGCACTCCAGGGCCCCCCTCCTCAGTCACCGCTCGAACCGAAGATTGGAAATCGGGTCAATTTCACGACGCGATACCACGGCCCAGACCCTTCGATTTGCAGCGCTTTTGGGCCCGACGACGATTTGTCAAATGGACAGATCTGACTCCATTGCCCCTTCCCCATCGTCGAAGCCCTCGGTGAGTCTGTCGACGTGGACGCGGCTGGCGTTGGCCGGATGACGTCGTACGAGGTCACCGATGGCTTGGGGGAGGGAAAGGCGGAAGGATGGTGGAGGCGGGGGGAGTTGAACCCCCGTCCCTGGCAAGGCAGCCCGAACCGACTACATGCTTAGCCCACCGGGATATCTCAATCCTGCAGTCAGGGGTGGACGGCCATCTGCAGGACCCAGCTCGCATGGAACTGTCGGCCCCAGACGCGCGAACTCCGAATGGGGACCCCACCCGCTAAAGGCGTTTCGTCCCGTCAGCGGGTGTCACGGGCGAAACGTCACGGCGCTTTAGGCCGCGAGAGCCAACTCTTCGTTAGCAGTTATGTTTTGGTCCGATGTTTTACGAGGCCAACGAACCATCCTCGGCATGCCGATCCGGACGGGATTCCCAGGTCGAAACCAGTACGCCCCCAATCCGTTCTGACATGCCCACCATCGGGGCGGGGTCGTGAAGCGTCAAGCGCGGGGGCGGGGAAACTCGGGTGGCGAAGGCGCGAGGTTTGCACGTAGCTGAAGGAGTTCGCGCGAAGCCGCGTGGGGCGCGAAGGGGAGGGGCGCGAAGGGTTCCACGGGGGAGCGGGAGGGAGGTGGTGGGTGGGCGATGTGAGGGTTTCGGGTCGTGGCCTTTCGTCTCGAGTTCGACGAGGCGTTGGTGGAGACCGTGCCCCTTTCCGCCCTGCCACCCGATTGGACCGAAGAGCCTGCTTCGCGCGCGACCCAGGATCCGGGCGACCGGTGGGTTCGGGAGTCCCGGTCGGTGGTATTCGAGGTTCCGACAGGTTCACGCGGAGACGCGGAGACGCGGAAAAAGGGACACTTGGATGGCAAGCCTACCGCATGGATACGGCTGTGCCGTATCCCTGCGGTCGGGATTTCACGCGGAGCCGCGGGGCGCGCGGAGATCCGTCGGGCTTCACGGGTTGGAGATCGGTTGGGAGATGCGGAGGTAGGCGAAGAAGTCGCGGAGTTGTTGGGGTGAGAGATCGGACAGGAGACCCTCGGGCATGAGGGAACGACCCATGGGTTGGACTTCCTTGATCTCCCGGGCGGTGACCGTGAGGTCCTGCCCGTCGAGTCCGCGCAGGACGGTGACCTGATTGTCCCGGTCGACCTGGAATCCGGCGAGGCTGCGACCGTCTTGCGTCTCGATGGTGATGTATTGGTAGCCTTCGCGGATCTCGGCATTCGGATGGACGATGCTGATCAGCAGGGTGCCGAGGTTGTCGCGCTGATAGCGGGTCAGTTCGGGTCCGATGTTGCCACCTTTGAAGAACAGGCGATGGCAGCTGGCGCATCGTTGGGTATAGGTCGCTTCACCGGCATAGGGATTGCCCGGGGCTTCGCGGAGGACGCCTTCGATGAAGGCGATCTGTTGTTGGACATCGGCGGGAGTGGCTGAGGCGGGGGCCGTCGCGGGCAGAAGTCGGAGGGCGTCCTGGGCGATGCCGGCGTCGCGATGGGTGCGGAGGCGCTCGGCGAAGTCGGCGGGGATGTCGGAGGCCTGGATTCGGGCTGACTCCATTTGCGCGAGGAGAAGTCGGGTCCAGGCGGGTCGGTGCAGGAGTAGCGTGAAGGCGGCGGGCCGGGTCTCGGACGGAAGGGTACGAAGGGCGCCGAGGACCTGCGTGGGGATCGAGGGGTCGTCGTACGCGCCGAGCGAGGCGAAGGCGGCGCTACGAAGCTGGGGCGTGTTCCGTTTGGCGTTGGTTGGATCGGGTGGAGTTGAGGTGGCGAGTTGGAGCAGGACGGGGAAGGCGTCGGGGTGACGGACTTCGCCGAAGGTCCGAATGTGCAACAGGCGCTGGTCGGCCGGGGCGGATGGATTTTTGATGAGGGCGAGCGCCTCGCGGATCGCGTTGGTGTCGCCCTGGCGGATGCGGAGCGTGCGGGAGGCGGCACCGGAGGTGGCCATGGCCGACAGGAGTTCGTCGGGGAGCCCGGAGAGGGAACGGCCGCGGAAGGCTTCCTCGAATCCGGTCAGGAGGGCTGTGGCGGAGGCGGGGTTGGGGGCGGCCCGGAGGAGTTCACTGACGCGGAGCAGGTCCTGGCGTCGGCCTTCGACGGCGAGGCGGCGCGCGATCCGCGGGAGGAGGTGCCGTACGGCGATGGGCGATTCCCAGAGGTGGGCGTTGCGGATGAAGTCCGTGACCGCGGCGGTTTCGGAGGGGATGCGGGCTTCGAAGATCCACCAGGCGAGGAGCGGGATGAATGGATCGTCGAGGTCCTCGACGTGGCGCAGGACGGCGTTGGCCAGGGCGAAAGCCTGGGGCGTGACGAGGCGCCGGGCGGTGGCGGCGATCTGCGAGCGGACCTCGGCGTCGGGTTCGATGCGGGCGCTTTCGAGGAGGGCTTCCAAGACCGGTGCGGGTATGGGGCGTTCGGTCTGGCCGATGCCGGGAAGGCCGAGGTTTCGGTGGACGCCGAAGGAGTCGCCGAGGAACCGGATGGTCCACAGGCGCACGGACGCGGACGGATGCCGGAGTCCGGCGAGGGTGGTCGGCGAATCGAGTCCACCGGATTGATGAAGCGCCCAGAGGGCATGGAGGCTTGCGGGGGCGGTGTTGGATGCGACGAGCGAGCGGAGCTGCGGCAGGACGCCGGGATCCCGCCGTTCGCCGAGGAGACGGACGGCGGTCTGTCGGTGCCATTTGTTCGGATGGCCCAGCAACGAAACCAGCTGGGAGGATGAGCGTGCGGCCAGATTGAGATCGGTTTCGCGCGGGGAGCCGGTGCCGGAGATCCGGTGGATGCGGCCGGTGGTGGGGTCGATCTGGTTTTGGTAGTGCTGCCCGTGGGCGATGTAGAACTCGTACATGTCCGCGATGTAGAGCGAGCCGTCCGGGGCGTTGGCGATGTAGACCGGGCGGAAAGCGGGATCCGTGCTCCGGACGAGGACGCCATGGTCGCTCGTGTCGAAGGTGGATCCGTGCGGGCGACGTTCCGAGGCGATGATCTCGCCGCGGAGGGGATCGAGGGCGAAGAGCATCCCGGCGAGCGTTGCTGGAAGCGCGGTGCCGTCGGCAAACGCGCCGAAGTGCGTGAAGCGGGCGACGTTGTTGGTCGTGGACATCATCGGCAGTTCGCCGAAGGCATAGGGGTTCCGCGGCGGGCCGAACTTGCCGGGATCGACGCCCTGCATGAGGTAGAATCCGCCCTGCACGAAGTGCCAGCCGCGGGTGCCGCCGCCATTGTGGCCGGAGTAGAGGCGGCCGACGGAATCGAACTCGAGCCCGTAGGTGTTCCCGCCGCCTTCGGCGAAGATCTCAAAGGCCCGGGTTTCGGGATGGTAACGCCAGACCATGCAGCCTTCGAAGTGGACTCCGGGTGCGTCCGCAGGGTCCAGACCGGGCCGCGTGACACGGCAGGAGACGGTGCTTCCCTGACCGCCATAGAGCCAGCCATCGGGGCCCCATGCGAGGCCATTGGCGACGGCGTGGGTGTCCTCGAATCCGAAGCCAGCGAGGCGCACCTCGGGTGGGCCGTCCGGAATGTCGTCGCGGTTTCGATCCGGATAGAAGAGCAGGTAGGGCGTGTGCATCACCCAGACCCCCCCGTGACCCTGGACGGCGGCGGAGGCGAGGTTCAGGCCGTCGACGAACACGGAGTGGCGATCGTAGACACCGTTGGTGCGGGTCGATTCATGGATCGAGATGAGGTCGGCGCCGCGGTCGTGGTGAGGTGGGGCGGAGGGGACCTTGTCGTAGTGGGCGCGATAGTACTTGTCGCGGCTGAGCATCCGGATGCCGGCCGGGTAGGGGTATTGGCGGGATTGGGTCACCCAGAGGCGGCCGCGGTCGTCGAAGGAGAAGTGGAAGGGTTGGGCGACGGTGGGTTCGTGGAGGATGAGTTCGGAGCGGAGCCCTTCGAAGCCTTGTTGGCGGGTGGCGGATTCGGCGGGGGGCAGCGAGGGGCCGTGGACCTGTTCGGCTCGGCCGAGGGTCCGCTGGGATTCGCGGAAGGTCGAGAAGGCGGCTCGCGGAGGCTGCTGATCGACGGCTCGGCCGGGAGTGTAGTCGGCGGCGGCGAGGTATTCCCAGGGCCCTTCGAAAACGCATTCGACGAAGTAATCCATGATGAACGGCGCGGGCCCGCGGAAGCCGGGCGTGCCATCGGGTGCATGGACCCGGATCGCGACCTCGT
>CAIMMI010000119.1 GCA_903842505.1 uncultured Verrucomicrobiota bacterium
CCAGCACCTCCAGCGGCAGCAGCAGCGATGGTGGAAGTGGCGGTGACGGCGGAGGCGACGGCGGCAGCGGTTGCGGCGGCTGTGGAGGCTGCGGCGGAGGCGGGGATTGATGCGGCTTCAAACTTGAAACTTGAGCCTTCAAACTTCCCCACCCATGAAGCTCACCCGCCTCATCCCGATGCTCCCGGTCCGCAGCATGCCCGACAGCATCGCCTTCTACCAAAAGCTCGGGTTCACCGTCGAAAACCGGAACGACAGCTGGGGCTGGGCGATGCTCCGTCAGGATGACTGCCGCATCATGGTCGACCAGTCCATCAACCCCCACCCCCACGCGCCCCGCTCGGGCGTCCTCTACCTCTATCCCGACGACATCGTCGCCTTCCACGCCCAGGTCCGCGCCGCCGGCATCTCCATACCCGACCTCGAAACCACCTTCTACGGCCTCACCGAATTCCGCCTCGACGACCCCGACGGCAACCGTCTCTGGATCGGAAAGGGTTGAAGGAGTTCCGAGTTTTCCGTTTCCAGGTTGAAGCGCGCGAACGGGAAACGAGGCACGGCAACGAGGACGTTGCCACCCCGACGATGGGATTGGCAAAGCCCGTCACCGTTTCCCGAACCGGACAAACGCGGCGGCCACAGCCAGCATCGACAACGTGAACCCGCACAGCACCTGCACGCCCATCCGATAGGCCTGGTCGGCCTCCATTCCGAGGAACCGCGGCTTGAGCCATTGCAGCACCGCGACATACCCCGCCGACAGCACCACGATCACGGCGACCACGCCGAAGCGACGTCGGGCGAAGAGATCATTGAGGAAGACATTCGCGAGCGTGAAGAACGTCATGGCCCAGGCGAACCACGGCACCAGTGGGGCGGCGGCCCAGTTCTCGGGCTTGTTGAAGAACATCACCTGCAGCGGCAGGCGAGGCAGGATCGTGCAGGCGAGGGCGGCGCTCCCGCCCATGGCAGCCGTGCAGAGCACCGTCAGTTTGAGTGAATTCGAGGCCTCCCCCATTGCGGCGCTCCGCGCCAAGCGCGGCATCATCACCAGCGCGAGAGGCACTGTGAACTGCGTGAGGCCGAACCCGACCGTCTGCGCAGGCGAATAGCGTGCGCCAAGGTTCCAGGCGGAGAGATCCGCCGCCGGGATCGCCGCCTGCCAGAACATATTGTCGTACTGCTGGAACACCTGAACGGCCGCCGCGTTGATGGCCAGTGGCACGAACCCCGCCCGCCACGCGGACGCATCCATCTTTCCGGCCGGCAGCCGCAGGATATCCCGCGCTCCCCACAATCCGACCGCCAAGGCCCCGGCGCAGCCCAGGGCGGCGCCGGTAATGGCACCCGCTGCACCACCCGAGAAGAGCACCACGATCGCCACGACCGTCCCAAACCTCCCGATCCCGTCGAGGATCGTCAGCCATCCGAGCGCGGTGAAGTTCTGGCGTCCCTGCACCAGTCCGCGGGCGACCGAAACCCACAGCGTGAGCAGACCCAATCCCCACGTGGCCCAGAGGCCCTGAGGTCCCGAGAGTTTCCAGAGTTCAACGAGCCGGTCCTGGAAGATCACCAACCCCACGGCCACCAACAGCCAGACTGCGAGGATCAGCAGGCCGGTCCTTCGTGCTGCGCTCCCCACACCCCGCAGCAATGGCTCCGTCACCGCCGCCGCCGTCTGCTGCCCGAACAACATCCACAGGCCACCCCCCACGGCCGCGATCACGTAGAACGACGACAGCAGCGCCTTGAACTCCGCATACGCCCGGTCCCCGCACCGTTTGCTCACGAACGTGTGCACCAGCATCATGGCCGCCCCTCCAGCCACCGTCGCCAGCACCATCCACGCCCCCTGCCGGGCAAAGCTCTGCTTCGATTCGCTCATGAAATTCCTTCACTTCGCCCGCACCGCCCCCCACTTCCGGCATCAGCCCTCACAGGAACCGACGCTTCCGCTCCCGTCGCACCAACGGACCCGGCGGATGCTGGTGAATCCGTTCCGTGAAATCGACCGCCTTCCGAGCCAGGATCGGCCAGTCCAGCTCCTGCGCCACCAAGCGCGCCGCCTTCAGGCCCAACTCCGACCGTTTCGCCGCGGGCATCCCGACCCAGTCGACGATGTGGTTTCCAAACGAACGACCGTCGAACCCGCTGAACCGGATCGCCCGTTCCGCCGCGAAGTGCCGTTGCAGGTTCTCGAGCGGCGTGCTCACCACCACCAACCCACACGCCAGGAACTCCACCGCCTTCGCCACAAAGGCGCAGTGGGCTCCGCGGCTCGACTCGTACGGCACGATCCCCACCGTCGCGTCCTTCAGGTAGCGCGGGATGTTCGCGTACTGAACGAACCCCGTGCACTCGATCTCAATGCCCGGGCACCGCGCCCGCATGTCCTTCACGAACCGCTGCAGGTTCGATGTCTCGCGCCCCACGAACCGGAAGCGCACGTCCGGACGGATCCCGTGCACCATGGCGAGGGCGTCCCGTGCGATCGTCCCCAGATGATGCTGGTCGAACGACCCATGCATCACGACCACCGGCGGTGCGTCGGCCGGCCGCGGAATTTCCGGGGGCGTGAACAACCTCGACTCGTACCCGTAGAGAAGCGTCTGGATCCGGTCCCGCGGGTATCCGGCCTCCACGAACCGGTCCGTCAACGGCTCCGAGACCGTCAGGATTCCCTCTGCCCCGAACCGCTCCGGGATCGACATCTCATACCGGTTCAGCGCGCCGACGAAGCCCGTCTTCGTGAAGGGGGCAGGCCACGCCTCCATGAACCCGGTCAGGTAATCGAGGAAGTTGAAAACCAACTGCCCGCCGATTTGCCGTCGCGCCCGGCCGGCCGCCACCGCCGAGATCGTGTGCTGGGAGAACAGGATGTCGTAGCCCGCCATCGGATCCCCCATGGCCCGCTGGTTGTCGACGGCCTCGTGCACGTCGCTCGCCAGCAGCAACGGGTAGACGAGGTATTTCAGGTTCCGCCACGCGGTGTACCGACCCATCTCCCATCGGTTGAAGACCCGCACCCGCATTCCCGGATCCTCCTCCAGCTTCCGCCAGTCCGGAAACTCGGGACAGAACAGGTCCACCCGGTGCCCACGACGCCGGAACTCGCGGACGATGTGCGGAGCCTCCGCCGATCCGCCGCCCGTGGGCGGTTGGTACGGTTCATGGGTCAGGAACGCCACTCTCACGATTCTGGATCCTCGGTTCTCCCAGCCTTCGACTCCCCCGCGAACTTTTCAGGAACGCCACGGCCCGGCTCCTGCGACATCATCCAAGCCCCCTCAGGAAACTCTCCAGAACCTGCGCGCCCCCTTCGAGCGACTCCACCGAGATCCACTCGTCCCGCGTGTGGGCCTGCGCAATGTCTCCCGGGCCGAACACCACCGCCGGAATCCCGCCTTCCGCAAGCGGCGCCGCATCACAGAAGTAATGCACTCCAAGCGTCCGCCGCCGGCCCGCCGCCTTCCGCAACGCCACCACCAGCGGCAATCCCGGATCCGTCTCCAGCGGATGGCACGCCGACGTCCGCAATGAATCCAGCGTCGCCTCCACCCCATGCTTCTCCAGGAGTTCCAGGACTTCCCGGCGCACCTGCGTCTCCGATTCCCCCGGCAACGTCCGGCGATCCACCGAAATCACACAGTCGTCCGGCACGATGTTCGCCTGCGTACCACCGTGGATCGCGCCCACGTTGACCGTCGGACAGCCCAGCAGCGGATGCGACCGTTTCGCCAATTCCGCCCGATACTCGACCTCCAGCAAATCCACGACCCGCATCATCGCGTGCACGGCGTTCTTCCCGAGATGCGGGGTCGCCCCATGGGCGGCCCGACCACGCGTCCGCACCTGAAGCCAGACATCGCCCTTGTGCGCCGTCACCACCTCCAGACGGGTCGGCTCCCCGACCACCGCCAGATCCGCCCGGTAGCCCGGACGGGTCGCCTGCTTCGCGTAATGGCGCGATCCGGACTGACCGTTCTCCTCGTCCACCAACCCCAGAAAGACCACCTCGGTCTCCGCCGGCCTTCGACCGGACTTCGCCACCCGCCGCACCGCCTCCAACATCGCCGCCACGCAACCCTTGGTGTCGCAGGCTCCCCGGCCCGTCAAACGGCCACCCCGCACCACCGGCACCAGCAATTCATCCAGATTCGGGTTTCCCACCGTATCCAGATGCGGCGCCAGCAACACCCGTCGACGGACCGGACCCGACGGCGTCAGCCGCGCCAGCACATTGCGTCGCCCCGGAGAAACCTCCTGGAACTCCACGTCCAATCCCTCCCTGGCCGCCGTGGCTGCCACGAAATCCGCCATCCGCCCTTCGCCCGTGCGTGGGTCGTCCGCCGGCAGGAAGGCCGGATTGACACTCGGCAACGCGACCAGTTCGCGAAGCAGTCGGACAACGGATGATGGCGTGGCCATGCAGATCCCGAGCCTACCACCGACGCCACCGCGGGTCTAGGGGCGCGGGCGGGGGCGCGGGCGGGGGCGCGGAGGGATGGGGCGCAACCCAACACCGCCCCCGTTTACATCCGCATGTCGCATATGCGACATCGGATTGTAAGGGCGCCCGTGCACGGGAACATCCCGACACCGCCCCGGGGAGAGATGGGGCGAGAACCTCGGTCGAGCCGCTCCTCGGAATCGGAATCGGAATCGGAATCGAAGGAAGCCCCCCAACTTGGAACTCCCCAACTTCCCCGTCCTGTCACAACCTCCACACCCATGATTCTCCTGCGCTCCGTCATCCTCGCCGCGCTTGCCTGCGCGGGCAGCCTCTCCCTCCTCGCCCATTCCGCGGTCGAACCGGCACCGCGCACCGACGCCGGCTGGACCCAACGCCAGGAATCGCTCAACAAGAGCGCTGCCGAGGGCGCCGGACGCGCCCAGGTGGTCTTCATCGGCGACTCGATCACCCAGGGCTGGGAAGGGGCCGGTAAAGAGGTCTGGGCCCGCTACTACACCCATCGCAATGCCGTGAACCTCGGCATCGGCGGCGATCGCACCCAGCACGTCCTCTGGCGACTCGAGAACGGCAATCTGCCCGCGGGACTCAAGCCCAAGGCCGCCGTGGTGATGATCGGGACCAACAACTCCAACGGCGAAGACAACTCCGTCGAGCAGATCGCCGAGGGCGTCGCGGCCATCGTCTCGAAACTCCGTGCGCGCCTGCCCGACACCACCGTCCTCCTGATCCCCATCTTCCCCCGTGGCGAGAACGCGAATGCCCAGCGCGGCAAGGTCGCCCAGGTGAACCAGATCGTGCAGAAGCTCGTCGACGGAAAGTCCGTCCGCTGGGTCGATTTCGGCCACCGCTTCATCGATTCCAAGGGCGTCATCCCCCGGGACCTCATGCCCGACTTCCTGCACCTCAGCCCGGCTGCCTACGGAATCTGGGCCGAATCGCTCGAACCCCAACTCAGCGCGATCCTCGGCGATACGCCCATCACTCCAGGCTCCGCAACCTCGGCCGCGAACTTCGCCGGCGAGTGGACCCTCACCATCCCCGGACCGAACGATGAACCGGTCGACATGGCCATGACCCTCCGGCAGGACGGTTCCCGGATCACCGGTTCCGTCCCGCGCCGCGAAGGCGGCATGCTCGAGATCGTCGACGGCAAGGCCGACGGCGACCGCATCTCGTGGGCCATCCATCGCGATCGCCCCAACAACGGCGGCCGGATGACCTACCGCATGTCCGGCCAACTCAAGGACGGCATCCTGAAGGGAAAGACCGAAACCGAGTTCAACGGCAACCCGATGTCGAACGAATGGACCGCGAAGAGGAAGTGAGGCGGGAGTTCGAAGTTTTCAGTTTCAGGTTTCAACCTGAAAACGGCAGTTGGGTTATCCACAGATTTCACAGATTTCACAGATGGACTGGAACAAGAGGCCCCACCGCATCGCGGCTTCCCCGTCACCCGCAGGGTGAAACGCCAGCCTCTCTCAACCGGCTTCCAATCCGTGGAATCGGTGTAATCGGTGGATCCATCCGCCGTTTCCAGGTTCAAGGCTCCTTGTCCCCGTACTCGTACTCGTACTCAGCCCGCAGGGCGGTACTCGTACTCGAACCCAGGCTCTGCGCGTGGCAGTGGCTCCTCCAGCCACACCATCGGTTCGAGTACGAGTAGGAGTACGAGTACCCCTCATCGGGCACCCTCCCCCCTCTGCGCCTCTGCGGGAGAACCTCCCCCTCACTTGCCCGAGGCCGTCCTCAGGAACTTCGCCAGATCGGCCTTCTGCTTCTTCAGGTCGGGAAGGTTCAGGTACATCATGTGCCCGGCGGTATAGTCATCCTGGACGATGTTCTTCAGCAACGCCGGCGGCAGCCGCAGATGGTTGATCGTGTAACGCGTCGCGAAGTACGGCGTCGCCATGTCGAAGTACCCGTTCGACACGTGCACCTTCAGGAAGGGATTCGCCGTCATCGTGTCCGCCAGCGTCTCTGACACGTCCGCATATCCATTCTCTGCGCTCCAGTTCCAGCGGCCCACGCCGCCGAGGATGGTATAGGAACGGTCCTCCTCGAACTTCAGCGTCGTCCGGACGTAGTCGTTGAACGTCGATGCAAACACGCTGAAGACCGCATCCGCGCTCGGGTCCCGCTCGGCGGCCTCCGACAGCGGATCGCGGACCGGGCTGGTGTAGCGGCTGTCGAACCGTCCCGTTACCAGACGCTGGTCCCGGAGCAACTCGGCGTTGAACCGCTGCAAAGGCACGCGCAGGTCGGCGCCGTCCACGAACTTCTCCGAAAGGCCTGTGAAACGCGCCATCTGCTGCACGGCGGACGCGCGTTGGTCCGGCGTCATTCCCGCCCCGAGCAGCAGGGCTCGGTTGTACTCACCCGACGCAAAAGCCTCGGCCTGGGCCAGCACCTCGGCGAGGGGCTTCTGCTGCAGGTCGGGGCCGAGCTTCTTGTGGTACCAGGCGGTCGCCGCATAACTCGGCAGGTAGAGGACGAAGGGCAGGTCGTTGCCCTCCGCGTCACGGATCGTCTGGAAGTTCAGCACCGTCGAAACCAGCATGATTCCGTTCAGGTTCATCCGATGCGCCTGGAGCAGTTCACCGCTCAGGGCGGCCGCGCGCGTCGTGCCATAGCTCTCCCCGATCAGGAACTTCGGGGACAACCATCGCGAGTTGCGCGTCACGTACAACCGGATGAACTCGCCCACGCTCCGGGCATCCTCGCGCAGGCCGTGGAAGTTCTTCGCGTCTTCCGGCTTGGCCGCCCGGCTGTAACCGGTGCCCACGGGATCGATGAAGACGAGGTCCGTCTCGTCGATGAGGCTGAATTCGTTGTCGAGTAACTCGTACGGCGGCGGCACCGCAAACCCGTCGTCCCGCAACTTCACGCGCTTCGGTCCCAGCAATCCCATGTGGAGCCAAACCGAGGACGAACCTGGGCCGCCATTGAACGAAAACGTCAACGGCCGCTTCGAAGGTTCGGCCACGCCCTTGCGCGTATACGCGATGTAGAAGATCTCCGCCGTCATCTTCCCTTCCGCGTCCTTCAGCGGCAGCGTGCCGGCCGTCGCGGTGTACTCAATGCGCTGCCCGCCCAGCGTGATCACCTGTTCCGTGACGCTCTGCTTCTCCTCCTTGGAATCCTTCCCTCCGTCCTTGGCCGGTTCACCTGTACCGGCCTTCGAAGGCGGTGCCTCCTTGGGCTTGTCCTGGGCCACGAGCCCGGAACCCATCATCCACAACCCCGCCAGCATCACGCACACCGCACCTCGCGTCGTCATGCCGGAAAGCGTACCGCCGGCCACGCCTGACACCAAGCCCCGGGGCCTGCGCACACCAACACCCTCCAAACCCCGTTGCGCCTCCGGTCACTTCAAACTCGAATCTTCAACCTGAAAACTCCCCCTTCACTCCTCCACCGCAAAACTCACCTTGAGCGTGACCTGCCATTGCAGGACCTTGCCCTTCTCGATCGTTCCACGCGTATCGACGACCAGAAACCAGCACAGGTTCTTCACGGTCTTGTTTGCCCGCTTGATCGCAGCGACGACCGCGTCCTCGACCGAAGTGGTGGAGGTTCCAGTCAACTCGATCACCTTATAGACAGGGTCTTTCATCAGCGAAAAACCTGCTCCCCGTCCCCTTCACGGACGATGGGGTGTAACCCGGCGGGGAAGGCTCTGACCAGCAGCGTCCGTCTAATCCGACAATCGATCCTTGGCCTTCGTGAGGGCCCGGAGCTGGCGCCAATGGGCGGGTGAAAGCCCTGCAGCAGACCGAAGCAACCGCATCCCCCGCTGCAGCAGGGAAAGGCTCGCCTCGCCCTGCCGGGACTCGAACTCACGCATGACCTGCTGGTATCGCCGCCACCCGGTCCAAGCGCCGCGCAGGATCTGGAGGGCGGCACGGCCACTCCCGAGGTACGCCAGGTCCGTGTTGATCGGCCCCTCTCCCAACTGTCGGAAGTAGAGGTCGGCCAGTGCCCGGCTGGCGTCCTTTCCCTCCAGTCCCTCCGGAACCTGGCCCCCGAAGCGCCGGACGATGATCGCCATGGCACCCAACGCCTCCACCAACCCCAGCCGCGCCGCCTGCTCCCGCGCCTGCACCAGTTCCGCCGGATGACCCGCCATCCGCCGAAACCATCCCGAACAGTCCAGGACGTCCCGCGCAATCTCGTCGGGAACCAGGTCGTTCCGGAGCGCGTGATGAACCGTCAGCAACAGCCCCGATGCCGGGCGAACCACCCGGATCGACGTCCCCAGCACTTCGACGGTCGAGGCCGATTCCAACAGCTCCGCGGGATCGAATTTCCCCAGCCTCCAGTGCAGGTCCACCGCAGCATCCTGCCGATTCAAAAGACTGACGGCCTGATTTCCCGCGGCTCCCGGTGAATGCTCAACGAAGGCGATGTAATCCTCGATGGGCCCCTGCCCAATGCATCGACGAAAGCCATGCGCCTCCAGCACCCGCAGGCTCGCCGACAGGTCGGCCGGGCGGATCAGGACATCCACATCCCGTACCATCCGATCCCGCATACCCTGATGCAGGTGGGCAATGACGGCCGCCCCCTTGAAGACCAACGCCGGAATGCCCGCCTCCGAGAGGGCCCGGAGCGCATCGCAACCGGCCCGCATGCAAACGGTAGTCCGGAAGAATTGGATCGACGTCGAACGGGCGAGCGCCGCCGCCGGTTCCGGAGGCAGGGGCAAACGCTCCGCCGCCACCCGTGCGGCCAGCGCGGGGAAGACCTTCCAGCGCTCGGCCAAGGCTGCGACCTCATTCCACGCTTCCCTGCGGGAGAGAACGTCGACGACGGATGGCAGCTCTTCCCGGCCACACACCAGGAGTTGCATGGCCAGGTGGTGGATGGGCGTCCTCGCGCTGCTCATGACTGGATCCAAAATGAGAATGTCCTTTCCGATCCCGATAACCCCCGAATAACGTTTTTCACGACGGTCAGGCGCATCGAGCGGCAAGCTTGGCTTGGTTTGCCTGATGGAAAAGCGCTATCTCGTCCATCCACCATCCCATGTCTGAGGTCCGCTTTGCCGATACCGGTCGATTCCCGAATGACACGATCGACGGTGAAACCGTGCTGATCGATTCGGAGAAGGGCCACCTGTTCCTCTTCACCGGCATTGGCCCGCAGATCTGGCAACGCCTCGCGAACGGGATCAACCCCGACGTCCTCGTCGACGAACTCACCGCGCGCTACGGCGAACCGGCAGTGGCTCCTTCCCGCGCCTTCATCGAGGCCCTCGAGCAGGCCCGGATGCTCCGAAAGGATCCCGTTCCTTCGGCGGCTCCAGCCTCACAGGTCCCCATCTCCTGGCCTCCGGCGTTCACCGCGCCAGCCCTTGAACGGTACGATCAGATCGCTGACATCATCTCGATGGACCCGATCCACGAAGTGGACCCGGCCAAGGGATGGCCCCATCGCCCCGGCGACAAGGCGTGATCCTGGGCATGGACCCGACCTTGTCTCTCCGGATTGCCGGCCGTTCCCTCACCTTGGTTGGCAATGGACTGCCTGCTGTCCGACCCGCGGTCTTCCCTCTGATCGAACCGGAACACCCGGCACCGGCCCACACCCCGGTACTCGAAATCACCGCGCATGCGGATCCCGCCTCGCGGCCCGAATGGTCGGCCTTGGACATGGGATCCCACCGCGGACCGGACGGACGGTTGATCGTCCTCCGCCGGGGTCCTTCCAGTGTGGAGCAATTCGTACCGGGCGCGGTACCCCGATTGCTGCTGGAGGCATCCCCCGCGGCCCTCGCCAGCGGCGACCTGCGCGCACAACCCGCCCACCACACCCTGGCCGCGTGGCTTTCCAGTCCCAGGGTCCAGATGGTTCATGCCGGAGCCGTCTCCCTCGACGGTTGTGGGGTGCTGTTCATCGGCGTCGGTGGCCGGGGCAAGACGACGACCGCCCTGACCTGTGCTCAGGCGGGCTTCGGATTCCTCGGGGACGACCTTTGCGTGGTCGAAGCCGGCGATCCGGCCCAAGGCATCCCGGCGACGGTCCACGGCGTCTACGCCACCGCCAAGGTCAACGCCGATACCCGACAGCGCCTGGAGGCCGAAGACTGGGAAACCCTGGGAATCACCCCCAGCGGAAAGGCCGCGGTGGCGCTGCCTCCCCACGTCCAGTTCCAACGTTCCGCGAGGCTCGTAGCGATCGTCGCGGTCCGGGCGGGCGATGATTCCACGCCGCAACCCCGACGCGTCTCCCAGCGCGCTGCGATCCAATTGCTCGGTTCCACGGCACTCCCGATCGCCAGCGGATCCGGTACCCCGGGTCACTGGCTTTCCACCGCTGCTGCCCTCGTGCGCGAGGTACCAGCATTCGAACTTGGTCTGGGCTGGGATCTCGATCGCGTCGTATCGGCGATAAGGGATCTCGTCAGGCCGGCCACCAACGACCCATGAAGCCAGGCGACCCCTTCGATACTCCGGTCGTACTGATCCTCTTCAACCGCCCACACCGGATCCGCGAACTCGTCCAGACGCTCCGGGTCATCCAGCCCCGTCGGATCCTCGCCATCGCCGATGGACCTCGCGCGTCGCATCCGTCCGACCCCAACGCCTGCCGACTCGCCCGTTCCGTACTCGACGAGATCGACTGGCCTTGCTCGATCGAGCGCGAGTTCTCCGAGATCAACCTCGGATGCGACCAACGTATCGTCACCGGATTGAACTGGGTGTTCTCCCGGGTTGATCGCGCGATCGTCCTCGAAGACGACATCCTGCCTCACCCGTCCTTCCTGCCCTGGGCTGCGGCCATGCTCGATCGCTTCGACGAGGACCCTTCCGTGGGCATCATCTGCGGGAGGAACCCGCTCGGATGGTGGGGCAGTCCGGATCAAGATCACATCCGTGCCCGATTCGGAAGCATCTGGGGCTGGGCCGGCACGGCCAAGGCGTGGCAGCGAATCCAGGCCCACCCTCTGGACGGGGATCCCAACCAGGTCGCCACCGACGTCGGCCGCCTGAACCTGGATCCACTGCTGGCTGCCCACTGGACTCTCGCGCTGCAAATGTTCCGCCGCGGCGAACTCGCCGCTTGGGACGTGATCTTCTGCCTCCGCGCCTGCCTTGCCGGTCTGGATGCGATCCACTCTCCGGTCAACCTCACCCGAAACACAGGCATCGGACCCGACGCCACCCGCACCTTCTTCGACGACGACTTCAGCGCGCTCCTCGATGCCCGGGAGGCTCGACCGCTCCGGACGTCATCCGCCCAACTGCCAGGGGACCCCATCTTCGATCGCGCCGCGTTGATGGTCCAACTCCTTGCCCGTTGCCGAAACCCCGTCATGGCGGTTCGCCTGGCACGACTGATCCAACGCGGCACGCAGGTCCCCATCCATGAGGCCACGCGGCACCACCTGACTCCGTTCGTCCTCGCGGATGAATCTCGACCGCTCCTGGAACATCTCGCCGCCCAAGGCCTGGCTTCGCCCTCGTTCGACCAACTCCTCCAGGCCGTCCGCGGCCAGTCCCGCCCGCACGGCACCGCCTCATGAACGAACCCGCCCTCGTCTCCGTCATCGTCCCCGTCCGGAATGCGGCCACCCACCTGCCGAAGGCTCTGGCCAGCGTCCAATCCCAGAAACCCGGTCCCGCTGAAGTCATCGTCATCGACGGAGGATCCACCGATGACAGCGTCGCCATCGCTCAGGCCCATGGAACGCGAGTCATCCATCAGGAGGGACGCGGCCTCGCCGCCGCGCGCAACCAAGCTATCCACGCCTGCCGTCACCCCTGGATTGCCTTCTGTGACGCAGACGATCGCTGGACCGACGATGCACTCGCGATCCGGATGCGGGCGCTTCAGGCGAATCCCTCGGCTTGGGCGGTCATCGGACAGGTCGTCCGTGAACAACTGGCCGGGACCGAGGCCACCGCCGCGCAACTCGAACAGGTCGGCCGACCCGTTCCCGGTTTCACGCCAGGCGCCCTGATCGCCCATCGCACCGCCTTTGAGCGGATCGGGTTCTTCGATGAATCCCTCGCCATCGGCACGGACAGCGACTGGTTCATCCGGTTGCAGGAATCACCCCACCCGGCGATCCAGGTGGAATCCGTGGTGCTCTACAAGGGGGCCCGGGGAACGAGCCTGTCGAGTGACGTCCAGGCCTACCGGCGCGAACTGCTGACGGTCGCCCGGCGGTTCATTGGACGGCGGCGAACCAACCCCAACCCATGAACCTGCTCCACATCATCCCCCGATTCATCGGCGGCGGGCCGGAACGTCATCTGCTCGCGCTGGCAGGCGCCTGGCGCTCCGCAGGCATCCAACTCCGGCAACGCATCCTCGTCCTGGAGCCACCCGCTTCAGCGCCGCTGATCATCCAGGCACGCCGCCTCGGAATCGAACTGCTGATCGCGCCCGATCTTCCCACCATCCGAAAGGCCATCGACGAGGCAGACCTCGTCGAAATCAGGTTCTGGAATCATCCACGCCTCTATGACCTCCTGCGGCAGCAACTCCCGCCGGCACGCTGGGTCTTGGGCAGCGCGGTAGCCGGAACCACCTTGCCTCAGGTTCTGACTCCTGGAATCGGAAGCGTCGCCGACGTCCTGATCGTGTCGACCAAGGCGAGCCTGCAAACCCCGGCCGCGTGCGACGCGCGAGCCAGGAACTGCCGCATCGAGTCCATCCCGTCCCTGGCGGACATGAGCCGCCTCGAGGGACTCACCGCCGGGCCGCATGAAGGCATCCGGGTCGGTTACCTCGGCCTGGTGGAACCCACCAAGATGCACCCGGACTTCGCCCGAATGGCTTCCGCCGTCCGGAACCCGGAAGTCCAATTCGAGATCTACGGCGGGGGTACCTGGAAGGCCGAGCTGGAACGGCAGTTTGTTGCGGCCGGGATGTCGGATCGGGTGCGGTTCCACGGTTCGATCGATGACATCCGACCCGCCTTCGCAACCATGGACATCTTTGGTTACCCCCTCGCCCCGGAAACCTCCGCCACCAGCGAGAAGACCATCCAGGAGGCAATGTGGGCAGGAGTCCCACCCGTCGTCCTCGCCGGCACCGGCGCCACATTGCTCGTCCAACACGAGCGAACAGGACTCGTCTGCGAAACCGAGGCGGATTACCCAGCCGCGATTGATCGCCTCGCCGGGGACCCCCACCTGCGTCGCAGACTCGGCGAAGCCGCACGCACCTTCGCCCTCGAGCACTTCGACCCGATCCGGAACGCCTCACGCTTCCACGAGATCTTTGCATCGACGCTCACGCTTCCGAAACGACAGGCCGTTCCCTTGCCAGGACGCGACGCCCCCGGCGCGAACCGGTTTGTGCAAAGCCTGGGCACACTCGGTCAGGACTTCGAAACCAGCCTGCTCGCCGACGCCGCCCAACCGACCGACGCTCTCGTCTCTGCCGAGAGGTCGATCCAACGTTCGTCCTCCGTCATGACCCAGGGTGAGGGCGGGATCGTCCACTATCGGAACACTTATCCTGAAGATCCGCATCTGCACTTCTGGTGCGGATTGATCTTCCTCCAGGCTGGAAACACGGAGGCTGCCGGCAGCGAGTTCGACGCCGCCATCCAACTCGGGCTCCCGCCCGGCCGTGTCCAGGTCCACCGGTCCAACCCATCCCATGCCGACTGATCGAGGAACGGCCCCGTCGCACGGTCGGATCTGGCGAGGGCCGGAGCCGCATCGACTGCACCGACTCCTCCTGTCCGCTTGCCGCGAACCCGAGGAAGGCGCACTCGCAGCCTGGAACCGCTGGATCCAGGAATGCCGCTTCGACGAAGAGGATCCGGCCAGCTTCGAACTCGGTTCGCTCGCAGTCGGACGGCTGGGCGCGCTGGCAGGCGAGGGGTCCGAAGCAAGCCGATGCCACGGTTGGAGTCGAAGGGCCTGGTTCCTCTCCGGGATTGCAACCGACGCCGCCGAACGTCTGCACGTGGCCTGCCTCCGTCTCGGCTTGCCTCTGGTCGGCGTCGGAGACATCGCCACCTTCCGCGCCAGCCTCCGCTTCGCAGGCCGCCCGTTCCCGGTACGGTCCCTCGAGTTCCATGTTCCGGGCGCACGGACCGATGATCTCCGGCAACTCCACGCTGCAGCCATGCAAGGCACCGCAGGAGAAGCCATCCGGGCCCGACGCCTCCCCCTGATCCTCCGCCCAAACGCCCAACACCCCGACGTCACCACGGCGGCCGGTCGCCTCGTGTGGCTCGCCTCACGCAATTGGTGCCGCTTTCCCCCCGGACGGATCCGCTGGATCCTCGAGATCCTGGCGACGGCGGAATCGGAGACCGATCCCGATTCGCTGGCCCGGCAAGTAACCGAAGAAGCCCGGCGGATCGGAACGGTCGGCGCAGTCGCCGAAGCCTTGCGTTGGATCCATTCCACAAACCTAGATCGCAGCCAACTGGCTCACCTCGTCGCGACGCTCTCCGCACAACCGGTTCCGCTGAGTTCCCGGCTCCGGCTCTGGCACGCCCGGCATCAGATCGGGCTTGGCCTGAGGTCCCGATTCTCGCGGTGGCTCCAGCCAGCCCGGTGAACGATCAACCGAGAAAAGACGGTAGGATCCACAGATTACCGGATTACACGGATTGGAAACCGGTTGAGAGAGGCTGTCGCTTCACCCCACGGGTGACATGGAAACTCCGATCGAGACGGCAGCCTTGTTTCGGTCCATCTGTGCAATCGGTGGATAGCCCCACACTGGTTTTCAAATTGAGCGGACTGCGGCCCGCTTCCCGAATCCCGGCTCAGCCGTAACCATGCGATTGAAGGCGGGGAACGGTTCACGCGGAGAAAAGACACTTGGCTGGCAAGCTGGTCCGTCACCGTTGGGTGACTGGTTGCCGACGTTGGAATAGTCGTGACCGGCCTCTCTCTCCGCGCTCTCCGCGGCTCCGCGTGAGACTACTACTGCATGGATACGGCTCAGGGCTGCCGGTTTTCCCGATACCAATCCACCGTGCGACGCAACCCGTCTTCCAACGACGTTGTCGAGCTCCACCCCAGCCACGCCTTCGCCCTCGATGTGTCGAGGCAGCGTCGCGGTTGACCATCGGGCTTGCTGGGATCCCAGCGGATCTGGCCCGTGAACCCCGTGATTGCTGCAATCCGGCTGGCCAGATCACGGATCGAAACCTCGTGCCCGGAACCAAGGTTCACGGGCGCGCTCGACCCCAACTTCTCGAGAGCCGCCACCACGCCTTCGGCGGCGTCTTCCACAAACAGGAATTCTCGCGTGGCCTGCCCCGTGCCCCAGACCTCAACTTCGGAGGCCCCCGTCTCAACCGCCTCGAGGCATTTCCGGATCAAAGCCGGAATCACGTGCGAGGTCTCCGGACGGAAATTGTCGCCGGGACCGTAAAGGTTCACGAGCAGCACGTTCACGGAGTCGAAACCAAACTCCTGCCGATAGGCCTCGGACTGCACCAGGAGCATCTTCTTGGCGAGGCCGTACGGGGCGTTGGTCTCCTCCGGGTAACCCACCCACAGGTCTTCCTCCCGAAACGGAACCGGAGTGAACTTCGGGTACGAGCAGATGGTCCCGGCGCTCAGGAATCGTTTCACGCCGGCGAGTCGCGACTTCTCCATCAGCAGCGCGCCCATCATGAGGTTCTCGAAGAAGTACGTTCCCGGATGGCGCCGGTTCGCCCCGATCCCCCCAACCACCGCAGCCAGATGCACGACCACATCCGCAGGTCGGCTTCGGAGCATGCGCTCAACGTCCTCCGGGCATGTCAGGTTGAAATCCCGGGACCGGATCACCGACACATTCGCGTATCCCCGCTTCGCCAACGCACACACGACATGGGCTCCGAGAAAGCCAGCGCCGCCGGTTACCACGATACGTTCATCGAAGTTCATGAAGTCTGATGTCGGCGACCCTCGAACGTCGGTATCACTGCGAAACGCTCAAGGCTTGCCTGAACGACGTCAAGACGGCGGCCGCGCTTCCCGGGGGGCGCATTCCAACTTTCTACACCCGCATCGGGGCGACGAGATCCTCATCGCCAGGAGACCGCGTTTGGGATGGCACCGGGGACGTTGCCACCCCGTTCGGGTTGGGAGACGGCTCCGGCCAGCTTCGCCCCGTCCTTACCAATCCGTAGCCCGGTAATCCTTCAGGAACTTCCCCCAGACGTGCTGGCCCGTGTTGAAGCCGTCGATGATCGGATCAACGATCCGCGCCGCGCCATCGACGATATCGAGGGGCGGATGGAACCGATGCTCACGCACCTTCCGCTCCGCGATCTGCACCGGATCCTCGTCCGTCACCCAACCCGTATCCACAGCGTTCATGTGGATGCCATCCGAGTGGTAATCGGCGGCGGAGGTCCGGGTCATCATGTTGAGCGCCGCCTTCGCCATGTTGGTGTGCGGATGCCGGGTCGTCTTGAACCGACGATAGAACTGCCCTTCGACGGCGGACACGTTGACGATGTGTTTGTCCCGTTCCGGCGAGCGCATCATCAGCGGCTTGAGCCTCGCATTGAGGATGAACGGGGCCACCGCGTTGACCAATTGCACCTCCAGCAGTTCGACCGTCGGAACCTCCGCCATCAGCATGCGCCACGAGTTCCGGTCCCGCAGGTCGACCTGCTGAAGGTCCTGGTCGAGTCGTCCCTCGGGAAACAGGGCCTGCTGCGCCGCGAGTTCCTCAGGCAGGAGCGGCACCTGGGACAGCGCCGCCGCATGGGTGATCCCGGCCACATCCGCAAGACTCGCCGTCGGATTCGATCCACTGCCATCCGGAAGCAGGTTGCATCCGCGCAACCCCTCATAGGCGCCCAGCAACCGGCGCGCATGCACGGGCATTTCGAGTCCGGAAGCCGTCTCCCGTTCCATCATGTGCCGATAGAATTCGGGCGGGCGCCGCACCGTCTGGCAGGCGTTGTTGATGATGAAGTCCAGCCGATCGCGCGTCGCGAGCAGGTGCCGGCAGAAGGCTTCAACGCTCGGCGTGTGGCGCAGGTCGAGGCCAAAGACCTCCAACCGGTGCCCCCATTCCGCAAAGTCCGGTTCGAGGGCGTAACGCTCCGCCGAATCCCGCGGGAACCGGGTGGTCACGATCAGGTGCGCCCCGGCCCGCAGCAGCTTGATGCCCGCCTGGTACCCGATCTTGACGCGTCCGCCAGTCAGCAGCGCGACCCGCCCCTTCAGGTCCGCCGTCTCTGTCCGCTTCCGGAAGTTGAGCTCCGCACACTTCGGACACAGTTGATCGTAGAAGTGGTGGATCGTCTTGTAGTCCTGCTTGCAGACGTAGCAGTTCTGCGGCTCCACGACCTCACGGAAGCCCGGCTCCGCTTCCACCTCCTGCTGCTCGAATCCGATCGGTGGAAAGGAGTCGGGCGTCACGAACACCTTCTCCGCACGAAGCTTTCGGATGCCGGTTTCTGCCAGCCGGCTCTGGTCGCGCTCGATCTTCTCAGCCTTGGTCTGGCGGACCCGGGCCTTCACCAACCGACGCCTCTGGGCGACATCCGGGCAGTAGATGTCACCGGCCGCCTTGAGCAGCCGGGCGCGTTCGTCGACGGGGAGCTCGGCGAGCAGGGCGCGATTCGCCGCCAACTGCTCGAGCAGCTCCATCGCGGACCGCAGGCGCTCCGGGAGCGCGGTGTCATTCATCCCGCGGATGTTCCGCAAATGCCGGGAACTGTGCCAGCGCGCTTTCCGGAGTGACCCAGACGGGGCCAGCCCAACACGGCCCCTGACTCCGGCGGAGCGAGACTCCGTCGAGCCGCCGCGGAGTTTGAAGTTCTCAGTTTCAAGTTTGAAGCGCCCGACCAGCCTTCAAACCTGAATCCTGAAACTTGGGACTCCCAATCGGCTCGACGGAGAGCCTCGCCCCACCCAGCGCTGGGGGCTGTGTCGAGAGGCGCCCCCGCCTCACTTCACCGCCGGCAGCTGGCGGATCCACTGGAGGGACTCGCGCTGCCAGGCGTCCCAGGACGGACCCTGGTAGCCGTTGAGGCCGTGGTCGCCGTTGGGAAGTTCCAGGAGCCGATGCGGAACACCCTTCGCCTTCAAGGCGGCAGCGAACATCCGGCTGTTCTCGATCGTGACCGCATGGTCATCGACGGCATGCGCGAGGAACACCGGCGGCGTCGCGGCCGTCACCTGCTCCTCGCAGGAGAAGCGCTTCACCAACTCCGCCGATGGATTCGCTCCAAGCAGGTTCTGACGCGATCCGCCGTGGGTCTGGGTCCCCATCGTGATCACCGGGTAGACCAGGATCGCGAAATCCGGACGGCTTCCCTGGCGCGCCACCGGATCCTTCGCATCCGCCGCGCCGCCATCGAAGTGCGTGGCCGCCGTCGCCGCCAGGTGTCCACCCGCCGAGAAGCCGATGATGCCGACCCGATCCGTCCGGACCTTCCATTCCGACGCGTGGTGACGCGTCAGCCGGATCGCCTGCTGGGCATCCAGCAAAGGAACTTCGGAACGGCCGGAGGGCAACCGATACTCCAGGACCACTCCCGTGATGCCGGCCTCGTTCAGCCACCGCGCGATGCCGTGGCCCTCGGCTCCGGTCACCAGACCGCCGTAGCCACCGCCGGGACAGATGATGACCGCGGTTCCGTTGGGTTTCGCCGCACGGTGGACGGTGATCGACGGCTTGCCGGCCGCGTCCATGCCGCCTTTGCCATCCGGGGCACCCGCGCTCCAGAGCGGCAGGCGGACGGGTTCAGCAGCGGGGGCAGGCCCTTCGGCCGCGACGGCGCGAAGCGCCAGGAGGAGCAGCAACAGCACGGCCCGGATCGGTACAGCTCGCATGATGAAATGTGGCGTCATATGGATCCTTACTCAGCCTCCCGTTCGCGACGCAATGCCTCCAGTGGGTGTTCCTTGCCTGGGCTGAGGTGACGCCGGCCCGCGCCTCGAAGACGTTGGGCCAGAACCGCCGGATCGGGAACGATCCGGCAGCGGAATTCATCGTCCGAAGGACCGGAGATCCACTCGATGCGCGTTCCCGGACGCAAGGCGTAGCGGGCGACGATGGCCGCGGGAACCGTGATCTGGTTCCTGCCGGTGACGGTCGTGGTCATGGGAGATTGGCTTAGCAAGGATGATGGGCCCAATCAAGGAGGCCACATGACCCCTTGAAGAAGAGCGCAGCCCGCCCCCGCTTCAAACGGGGCGGCAACGTCGTCATTGCCTCCCCCGGCCCTTTCCTAAAGGCGACGAGGACGTCGCCACCCCATCGACTTCCCGGTTTCGCGGGCTCCCTCGTTGTGGGAGGTTGCACCGGTTCCGCCAACACGCATGAGCACACCCTCCAACGATGCACCCAGGTCCGACGTCTCGGTCGGTACCTGGATCCGATACCTGTTCGGGCATGCGGAATCGATCCGGGCGCTCGCACGATCGGCCGGGGCGTGGCAGGTGTCGCTGGCGTTGGTGCTGCTGACGTCGATCGCCCGCAATTACGACCAGACGTGGATCGGGGAGAAGCCGTTCCACTGGATCGCGGGCAACATCCTGTTCTCGACGGTTTCCGGCTCGGCCTTGTTTGTCTGGGTCCGGATCTTCATGACGAACCGGATCGACGATCCGAACGTTCCCTTCGGAGCTTCGTGGCGACAGTTCATGGGGTTGTTCTGGGGAACCGCGCCGGTCGCGTGGCTGTATGCGATACCCGTCGAGCGTTGGGCCGGATCGATGGAAGCAGCGCACTTCAACCTGACGCTGCTGGCCGTGGTTTCGTTGTGGCGGGTCCTGTTGATGGCGCGGATCATTGGCGTCCTGCATTCGGCCGCCTTCTGGCGTGCCCTCTGTTGGGTGCTGTCGATGGCCTGCGTCGAGGTCGTCGTGGTGATGCTCGGCAGCGGAACCCTTTCCCGTCAGATCATGGCGGGCATGGGCGGGTTGCGGAATTCGCCCGAGGAAGACGTGCTGGCCCGGGCGCTCAGCACAACAGCCGGCGTGGCATTCTACGGCTTCATCCCGATGCTGATCCTCGGCCTGGTGGCGAGGATGCTGGGCAGTCCCCGGTTCACCGCCAGCCTCGTTCCGGGTGCCGGCCGGTTGCCGTGGATCGGCGTCGCGGTCGCTGCCGCGCTCTGGATCGGCGTGGCGATCCCGGCCCAGCAGCAGACCCGGTCGAATGCCGAAATTGATGCCCTCGCCGCGAACGGGGAATGGCGTCAGGTCATCAATCATCTCATCGCCCACGAACCGCAGGCGTACGCCGCTTCACGGCAGCTTCCGCCGAAGGTTTACGAGTACGAGGTCTACGAGGGTCTGCCGGGGTTGCTGGGCGCCATCCGGACCAACGACCCGGTCCGGATCCACCAGCTCGCGGTGTCGAAGTGGACGCAGTTCTGTTTCCATCTGGAGTACGAGCCATCCCTCTCCACCCCGCACCCGGCACTCGGTCCCGCCCGCCTGCGTTGGGGTGTTCACCATCGGATCGCACACCTCGACGAGACCTACTGGCTTCGGATCCTGGACGGGCTCGAGGCCTCACAAGAAGGCCGGGCCTGGCTGACCAACAACCGCGCCGTGTTCGATATCGTGATGGAAGCGATGCAGGACCAGTCGGACAGCAAGCCCAGGGACACGAACCAGCCCCCCGTCCTGAGCCCACTGGAGGAACGGATCGCCCGGTATCCGGCTCCGCCGAAAGCCGGCTCGGAATGAGCCGACTTTAGTTAAATCAGGCTTTATTGCCGACCCACCGCCCTGCACGGTGATGGTCAGCCTCACGCTGCCCGCGAAAGCCCGTAGCAAGGCACCTTCAACGCCAGACTTCTATGACCCGTCGAACCTCTGTGGACTCCTTCCGGAAAGCGTGGTCGAAACTGGGGGCACTCTACCCGCCCGCCTCCTGGTTCCGGGATGAGCACCTCGCTGAGAATCGCAACCGCATCGAACGGATCCTCTGCGACATCCAGCACCTGGTCCGCCCCGGCCCTGACGTGCGGGTCATCGACGTCGGATGCTTCAACGGTTTCCTCTGCTACCTGCTGCACCAGTACGGATACCAAACAGCCGGCACCGACGCCCTGCCGGACTCCGCCGTCCCGGAGCGTCAGGAACTCATGGCGTCCCTCAACGCCCCCTATTACCC
>CAIMMI010000120.1 GCA_903842505.1 uncultured Verrucomicrobiota bacterium
CGAAGCCGCGAGGGCGCGAAGGAAAGTCCCGCCTCGTGACCTCGGCGGCTACGGATGGGAGTGGCCGCCGACGTGAGGATGCCGGAGGAAGACCCGCCTCGTGACCTCGGCGGCTACGGGGAGAACCGGACGCGGAGGAGGTCGTAGCCGACGGCGCGTTGGTCAGGCGGGGCCGATCCGCGTGAGTCGGCCGTCGGGAGAGACGCGGAAGCGATCGCCCCGCCAGATGACGGTATTGCCGAGGAAGGCGGCGGCCCAAAGGAGGGCGGCTTGAAGGTCCTTGATCCAGGTCCACCACGGGGCTCGGCAGATGGGGGCTTCGGGGCACATCCGGATGTGGAGCAGGTGGGCGAGGGCGGCCCTCGAAGCGAGGGCGGCAGCGACGGGCCAGGTGGCGCGTCCCAGGGTCAATCCCGTGGTCAGATGGAGAAGCGCCCAGAGCGTGACGTTGCTCACGATGCTGGCGAGGAAAGGCAGCGGTTGGCAGACGCGGATGGTTCGGGTCCAGCGGAGTTGGTGTTGCCAGACTTCGCGCCAACCCGCCGGCGAGTCCCAGCAGTCGACAGGAACGGTGCAGGGGACGATGCGGCGCCCGAGGGCATGGATCCGCTGGCCGAGTTGGTAGTCGTCGGCCAGGTGGTGGACCAGTCCTTCGAATCCGCCCGTGGCCGCCAGATCCTGGCGCCGAACCATCATCACGGCGCCGAGGGCGAAGCGTTGCTCGAAGAGGGACCGCGACTGCAGGACCTGACTCCAGAAGTCCGCGTTGACGGCCACGGCTTCACACCGGAGGGCGGGGGTGACCGGATTGGCGAGCCGATAGAAGCAATTCACCAGTCCGACGGTCGGGTCGGCCATGGGGCCGGCCAGTTGCTGGAGAAGGTCGGGTGGCGCGAGGACATCGGCGTCACTCACGACGAAGTGATCGTATCGGGCCTGTGCTGCGAGGACGGCGAGCTTGGCGACCTTGGCGTTGGGGCCGGCGAGACCCGGGCAGAGCACGAGTCGGGCGTTGGCCTGCGGGTGATCGGAGAGGAGTTGCCGGACGATTTCGCAGGCGGGGTCCTCCGGGGAGGCAATGGCGAACAGAAACTCCACCGGGCCCGGGTAGTCCTGTTGCAGCCAGCTCGCGAGGCATTTGCGGAGGTGCGGATCAGCGCCCTTGATGGGCTTGAAGAGGCTGATGGCGGGGTGATGGCCCGTGGACGGGATCCGCCGATGGAGCGGAAAGCCGAAGGCAGCGACGAACTGCCAGGCCTGGATGGCACAGGCAAGCGCAGCCAGAGCGGCGGTGGCCCAGAAGAACAGCACGTCGACGGTTGCGAAGAGGAGGTGGCCGGGTGGTGGCCGGGTGGTGGTCGGGACCTGCCGGGGGTTGGGTCAGACCGGACGCCATCCCTTGCCAGGGATGTATTCGCGGCTGCCGGGATCGGACTTGCAGCCGCTGCCCGCGGCGAAGAGTGCGGCCGCCACGGCGATGAGGACGAAAAGACGCTTCATGGCGGTGAGGATAGCGAGGACAGGTCGGGGGTTGAACAGGATTGATTGGCGGGTGGGGTGGGCAGGTCTCAGATGCCAGTTTTCCAGAGGTCAGAGGTCAGAGGTCCCTAGACTGGTGGGGCGAGACTCCCGTCGAGCCGGCTTGGAGTTTGAAGTTTTCAGTTTCAAGTTTGAAGCACCCGACCGGCCTTGAAACTTGAATCTTGAAACTTGGAACTCTGAACCGGCTCGTGAGGACACTCGCCCCACCCCTCGAAAACTTGGGGCTCTCCCCCCCAACATTACCAAAGGCATCATTTGAACCCGGGCTGGAATCCGTTCTAGGATTCGCCCATTCCCGCGCGAATGCCGGCTGGTTGCCTGGCGTCGGGTCGGGGTCAATTACGCCGGACATGCAAAAGATCGCCATCATTGCCGCAGGCCTTTCGGTTGCCGTCGGGATCGCCCGTGCCGCCGACAAGGTTGATTTCGAGAAGGACGTTGCCCCGATCCTCGCCGAGCACTGCATCAAGTGTCATGGGGAGGAGAAGCAGAAGGGCAAGCTGCGCCTGGACGTGAAGGCGGATGCCTTCAAGGGCGGCAAGAGTGGCACGGCTTCGATCCTTGCTGGGGATGTGGCGAAGTCGGAGATCATCCATCGGATCCTGTTGCCGAAGGATTCGGACGAGATCATGCCGCCGGAAGGTGGGCCGTTGCCGGAGAAGGTGGTGAAGGTCCTGAAGGATTGGGTGGCGGGTGGGGCGGCTTGGCCGGATGGCTTTGTGGTGAAGGTGGCGGCGAAGGCGGGCGGGTCGGCCGCGTTGCCGCCGGCGGTTCCGGCGATGCCGGCCAAGCCGCGTCCGCCGCTGCCGGAATTGCCGAAGGATTTCAAGCCGGGTGCTTCCGAGGCGGCGGCGGTGGCGGTGCTGGCGAAGGCGGGCGTCGAGGCCCGGCCGGTGGCGCAGAACTCGCCGTGGCGCGAGGCGAATTTCCGGTTGAAGGGGGCGGAGGTGACGGACAAGACCCTGGAACCGTTGAAGGACGTGGGCAGCCTGATCGAGTTGCGTCTGGGGACGACCAAGATCACGGATGCGGGCCTCGCGTCGGTGGGTGGGCTTTCGCAATTGCAGTTGCTGGGCCTGGAGTTGACGGCGGTGACCGACGCTGGGTTGGCGCGGATCAAGGACCTGAAGAATCTCGTGTCCCTGAACCTGTACGGCACGGCGGTGACGGATGCCGGGTTGGAGCATCTGAAGGGGCTGAAGCATCTCCGGAGCCTCTACCTCTGGCAGACCAAGGTGACGCCCGAGGGGGTCAAGGCACTTCAGGCGGCCCTGCCGGGTTGCGACATCAATACGGGTGCGGAACTGACCATCGTGCCGCCGGCGGAAAAGAAGGAAGAGAAGAAGGAAGAGAAGAAGGCGGAGAAGAAGTAGGCGAAGATCGGCGCGTGAGGACACGCGCCGCGGCAGGGTTCCGAGTTTCAAGATTCAAGTTTCGAGCCCGGCACTTGCTTCGAACCTGAAACTGAAATCTTCGATCTGCTGAACGGTTCGACGGAGTCTCGGGCCACCCGGAGTTCCGGCTCAGATCCTGAAACTCCGGGACGCAGTCCGAGAAACGTTCATTGACGGGACGGAGCAAAGAGCGGATGAGTCTCTGCGTTGAGCCGACTCCGACAGTTTGTCGCCGTGACCTTGCTCGCCCTTTTTCTGGGCCTGCACTGGTTTGCGCTGCAGTCGATGGGGTGGGCAACGATGCTGGTGACGCGGAGCCAGACGGCAGGTCTGGGCGAAGCGGTCCGCACGACCTTTGACGGCGATCATCCCTGCGAGGTTTGCCGGATGGTTTCCGAAGGGCGGAAGGCCGAGAAACAGGCGCCGGCCGTGTTCAAGGTGACCAAGATCGAAGCCGCGATGGATGCTTGTCCAGCGGTCCTGCCTCCGGCACCGCCGATGGAGCGGGTCGCGATTGGTGTTGAGTTGCCCCGGGCATCGTTCCGCGGTGCCCCCCCGCTTCCACCTCCCCGGTTCGTCTGATCCGGTCGTGAGGGCCCAGGCCTGACGCTGTATTGGCGTGGTCTGGTTTTTGGCTTCTCCTGCGAGAGCTGTTCACGTCCTGCAGTCCTTCCTTCTCCCCATCCGGTGGCGGCCATTCCGCGTACCGGCGGGGTCCTTTCCCAGTCGTTCCTCCGGGCTTCGTGCCCTGTTCCTTCCATGATTTCCAAAAGTCCACATTCCGAGGGGTCGGGTGCCTTCACCCTGATCGAGTTGCTCGTCGTGATCGCGATCATCGCGATCCTGGCGGGCATGCTGCTGCCGGCATTGGGGAAGGCGAAGGCGCGGGCGCAGTCGACCCGGTGCCTGTCGAACTTCCGGCAGGTGGGAATCGGGTGTGCGATGTACGCCGGCGACAATGACGACCGATTGCCGCAGTCGGCCCATCAGGGGGCGTCGTGGATCTCGCGTCTGGCGAAGTACGGGCTGACGAACGTGTACCGGTGTCCGCTGGATACGAACCGCCTGCGGACGACGAGCTATGCGATCAATGATTTCCTGACGCCGAAGCCGTTCGGGGATCGGGAGGTGGATTTCTCGAAGCTGACACAGGTGCCGTCGGTGGCGGACACGCTGCATCTGGCCGAGACCCATCCGGAGTTTGAGGGGTCAGACCATTTCCATTTTGCGGACGCCCAGAGTGGGGGTTTTGGGACGAACGCATTCGCGGGGCAGGTGGCGATCGAACGTCATCGGGGTTCCGCGAACTACCTTTTCGCCGATGCGCACGTTGAGGGGATGCGCTGGGCATCGGTGAGGGCTGTCCTGCAACGGGAGGGATCGAGGTTGATCCGGCCCGATGGCAGGCGGCCAACAGACATCCCCTGAGAGAAAGGAAGACATGAAGCAAACACTACAAAGACTGCTGGTGCTCGGGCTGCTGTTGCTGGCCGGGCGGACGGCGCTGGCCCAGCACGGGCATCTCAATGCCGGTGCGGTGGGGACGTCCCAGGGCGATGCGCTGAGCTTCGCCAATGGGGCGATCTTCGCGGAGTCCTCGGGCTACGTGAAGCAGCTCACGCCGGCGACGACGGGAGCCCGGGTCGGGTACTATGCGGGCAGCATCACGCTGACTGCCTTGCCGGCGACCGTGGCGAACGGTGGACCTGCGGTGGGCGCGTCGGCGCTCGGCAGTTTCATCCAGTACGGCATCGTTTCGGTGACCGGACCTGTGGGCGGCCAGTTCGCCTTCTGGGAAGAGGGTGCAACGACGCCGACGATCAGTTACGCGACGGGTTATTCCACGTCCTCCCCGACGTTGATCGCGTTGAGCGACGCGTCGATCGGTGCGGGTGCGGCGGGTGCGGATCCTTTTGGGCATCTGCATGGCCGTAACTTCACGGCGACGGTGCCGGGCGAGTATGTGGTCGGGTTCAAGCTGTTCGACACCTCGGTGAACGGGGCGGCGGGCGGCGCGATCCACGCGTCCTCGGAGGTGTTGAACGTCAAGTTCGCGGCCGTGCCCGAACCGGGTGTGGTGGCGCTGTTCGCGATCGGCGTGCCGTTGGTCCTGTGGGGTGCAGTCCGACGCCGCGCGTAATCAGGAGAAGATTCAAGGGTGCGGGAACACCGGCGGCCGGACGGGCCCGGGCGAAGCAGTAACTCCGTTACGCCCAGGCTCCGTGGCATCGACCTCCGGGTCCCGCACCCCCTTTATGGCGCCTTCCGGGGCGCAGGACCAGTCATGGATGGACCGTGGCTTGGGTGGCGGGAGTGTCCTCACGAGCCGTTGCAGAGTTCCAGGATTCAAGATTCAAGGCCGGTCGGGTGCTTCGAACTTGAAACTGAAAACTTCAAACTCCAACACGGCTCGACGGAGTCTCGCCCCACCGGGTTCGGGGGCAGTCAAAGGGCGGGAAGAACAAGCATATGAAGCACACGATCAAGAGTGGCGGCGTTGGGTTGGCGGTCTTGGGAGGCTGGGTCATGGGCCTGGTCCTGATGCCGGTGGCTGAGGCGCAGCATGCACACCTGAACGGGGGTGCGATGGATTCCACGGTGGGCAAGGCCCTGTACTTTCCGAACGGATTCAATTTCGTCACGAACTCCGGCTATTTCCTGCCGCTGAAGAAGGAGACCAACGGACCCTACGCCGGGCATCATCAGGGGAGCCTCACGCTGACGGCCCTGCCAGCGACAGGGGACAATGGCGGGCCGGCGTTCGGACACGCGGCGTTCGGGTCGCACCTCGAGGCGGTGATTGTGTCGGTGGACGGACCGTCGGGCGGGTCGTTTGGGTTCTGGGATTCGGACGGCGAGGAGGACGCGACGCAGTTGACCTTCAGCGTGCCGGTGGGGCAGCGGTTGGGAACGCGGAGCTTTGTGCTCAGCCAGAATCAGGGCGAGGCCGGCGCGGATCCGTTCGGGCACGTCCACGGGCGTCGGTTCTCGGCTACGGTGCCGGGCTTGTACGTGGTGGGTTTCCAGTTGGTGGATACGTCGTCGAACGGGCCAGGAGGAGGGCCGTTGCATCCTCCGTCGGAGGTGCTGCCGATGTACGTGCAGGCGGGCCTGACGCTGGCGGCGGTGGGGGTGGAGGACGGTGGATTGGTGGTGGTCTACGCGGCCGAGAAAGGTGTCACCTACCGCCTGGAGCGGGCGGTGCAGTGGCCTCCGGTGGCGGCGTCCGACTGGGTTCCCGTCGGCGAGGCACGGGTGGGAACGGGCAAGCTCGAACGGGTCACGGGAATCCCGACCGGGGCGGAATCCGGCTGGTTTCGACTCCGCGTGGAATGAGGGCCTCACCACTGATTCCAGGCCTGCTGTTGTTCTGCAGCGGGGCCGCGGCGCTTTCGCATCAGTTGCTCTGGACGCGCCGGATGGTCGACGTCCTGGGAGCTGGGCCTGGGACGTTCGCTCGCGTGGTGGGGGTTTTCTTTGCGGGGTTGGCGCTCGGAGCCGCTTGGGCGGCGTGGAATCCCGTCCGTCCGCAACGGGCCTGGTTGCGCGTGGCGGTGGCGGAGGCCCTGGTGGCCGTGTTGGTGCTGCCGGTGCTGGGATCGGTGGCGTTGGGGGACTGGCTGCGGCCGATGCTGGGTTCGGGTGTGGTGGGTTGGGTGCTTCCGATGCTGGTGATCGCGGCGCCGGCCTTCGCGATGGGGGTGGTGTTTCCGGCGGTGGTCAGTGCGATTACGGCGACAGGGCGCACGACGCTGGTGCTGTACATGGCGAACACGGCCGGAGGCATCGCGGGCCTGGCGGGGATGACGCTCTGGATCCTGCCCTGGTTGGGGCTGGATTCGGCCTGCCTGTTGGCCGGTGTGCTCAATGGCCTCGTGGCGTTGGCGGCGTTGTTCCGACCCCGACCGGAAGGGGTTCCCGTGGATTCGACGGTGTCGGGAACGGCTGGAATCCCGGGAGAAGATCCGTGGGGATTCCGGGGGTACGTGCTGGCCTTTGCGTCGGGTGCCTGGGTGCTCGGGTTGGAGGTGGTGCTTCAGCAGCACTTCGCGCAGGTGACGATCAACTCGCAGTTCTCCGGGGCGACGGTGCTCGGGGCGGTTTTGTTCTCGCTGGTAGTGGGTTCCTGGGTGGCTTCGACCTGGGGAGTGGAAGGCGCGGGCGCGCGACGGCAGGTGGCCTGGTGGCTGGGGTTGGGGGCGGTGTGCGTGGCCCTGGAGCCTCGATTGTTGTCGGAGTTGAGGCCGGGGTTGGTTTCGGTTCCGTACCAGCTGCCGCCGTCGGGGTATTACCTGCGCGTGGCGGGTCTGGCGGCGCTGCTGGTGATGCCGGGTTGCGTGACGCTGGGTGCGGTGTTTCCGGCGTTGATGCGCGGCATGGCGGTCGGCGCCAGACCGGGCACGGCCGTGGCACGGTTGTTGGCCGTGAATGGTGTGGGCGGATGGTTGGGTGCCGAGTTGATGTCGCTGGTGCTGCTGCCGCGGTTCGGACTCTGGTTGCCGATGGGGATGCTGGGCTTCCTGGCGTTGGGGTTGGTTCCGATGGTCGTTGGTTGGCGTCGCGGGGTGGGTTGGGGGTTGGGGTGTGGGTTGGCAATCGTCGGCATCCTGGCGATTGGGACGCGCGGGTTGCCGCAGGTGACGCCCACGCCGGGGAGCGAGACGATGGCCGTCCGCACGGGGCGCGAAGGAGTGGTGGCTGCCATGCGACGCACGGACGACGACTGGTGGATCACGTTCAACAACAGCTACACGCTGGGAGGCTCCCGGGCGCAGTCGAACCAGGAGCGGCAGGCGCATCTGCCGATCCTGCTGCACGGTCGGGCGCGTTCGGTGGGGGTGCTTGGGTTGGCCACGGGCAGCACCGTGGGGGGGGCGGTGCTGCATCCGGGAGTCGAACGGATCGTGGTGGCGGAGTTGAGTCCGTTGGTGGTCGCGTATTCGGCGGAGTACTTCGAAAGGTTCAATCGGGGGTCGTTGCGGGATCCGCGGGTGGAGTTGGTGGTGGAGGATGCGCGCCTGATGGTGCGGGACCGGCCCGGTGCGTTCGACGTTGTGGTGGGAGACCTGTTCCTGCCCTGGCGCACGGGTGAGGGGCGACTGTTCAGCCGGGAACATTTCCAGGCGGTCCGGCGGTCGCTCAAGCCGGGTGGGGTCTATTGCCAGTGGTTGCCCCTCTTCCAGCTCACCCGGCCGCAGGTGGAAACGATCGTCCGCACGTTCCAGCACGTCTTTCCGCAGGGGATCGCGATCCGCGGCGATTTCTACGACGAGATGCCGATCCTGGGGTTGGTGGGCTTCGAGGACGGGCGACGCACCGAAGCCCTCGATTGGAAAGCCATCGGCGACTCATGCCGCGCGCTGGGGAAGGGCAGTCGGGGACGCGTCGTCGACGGTCTGGTCCGGCATCCGGAGGGCGTCGCCATGTGCCTCGTGGGTGACATTCCCGGGATGGGCCGTGGGCCGGTGAACACGCTGGGCAACGGATGGCTGGAGTGGAACGCCGGGCGGAACATTGTCGGGCTCCGGGAACCCTGGTTTGTCGGTGTGCCGATGGCGGAGCTGTATCAGGCCTGGCACCGGGTGCAGAAGGATCGGATGCCGGAACGCGTTCGGGCGGCCCACGACGGGGGGCAGTTCTACCTGACGCTGGAGGTGGCCTCCCGCGCTGGAGGCGATCTTGCCCGGGCGTTCCGGAGCCAGGTGGCAGATCGCCTGCCGACGGCCCTGCGGGAGGATCCGCTGATCGACTGGAATCAGTGGCCGAGTCGGGTCAAGCCGGGTCCCGGGGGAAGCAATCCGGGGGAGTGAGGGGGGAGGGGGAGTCCCAAGTTTCAAGATTCAAGTTTCAAGACCGACTCCCGCTTCAAGGCTCCCGCTTCAAACTTGAAACTGAAAACTTCAAACTCCGACACGGCTCGACGGAGTCTCGCCCCACCCCGTCAGGATCCGATTCGGTGGGGCGAGTGTCCTCACGAGCCGCTTGGGAGTCCCAAGTTTCAAGATTCAAGTTTCAAGACCGACTCGCGCTTCAAGGCTCCCGCTTCAAACTTGAAACTGAA
>CAIMMI010000121.1 GCA_903842505.1 uncultured Verrucomicrobiota bacterium
CTCCATCGCCGCGTATACCTCTGCCTCCCGCGACCCGTTCTGGAACCGCCTGTCCCTCGCCCCGGGCACCGAACCCGACGGCGGAGGCCTCGGCGCCCACCAACGGGCCGGACGCATGATCCGCACCCCCCGCGTTCCCCTCGAGTCCGGCCGCATCCACTACCTCCTCCGCGGCAAGGCCCGGGTCTACGCCGCCGTCGATGCCCACATCATGCTCGGCGGCCCGCTCCACGGGCGGTTGGTCGCCCACTTCAATGCCGGCCCATCACCCCGCTGGGTTTCTCACGACCTCACGCCCTACGCCGGACACCGCGCACACTTCGAGTTTGGTCCCGACGGCGACGCGCCGCTCGACGTCCTGTTGGTGGTCGAGTCCACCGAGACGCCTGCCTTCAAGGCCCTCCCCGCGTGGAAATCCGCTGGCAATCCCACGTCCCTTGCGGCGATGGCCGCGAAGTTCCAAAGCGACCTGGAAAGCACCCTGAACCACCTCGCGTCCGGCCGACTGACCGGTTCCCCGGAACTCGCACCGCTCGCCGCCTGGATGGTCAGCCACCCAGACCTCTTCGAAGCCCCGTCCCCGGTCAACAGCCCCGCCCTCGCCGCCGCAGGCCGCGATCTCGACCCACTCGCCGCCGCCACCCGCTGGACCTCGGCCACCGCGCCTTCCCTCTTCGACGGCACCGGCACCGACGAATACCTCCTCATCCGCGGCAAGCCCACCCGTCCGGGTGCCCTGACCCCTCGTTCCCTCCCGTCCGCCTTCGGCCTCCCCGCCGTCCAGGACCCGAACTCCTCCGGCCGACTCGACCTCGCACGCCAACTCACCGACCCGGCCAACCCCCTTGTCGCCCGCGTGATCGTCAACCGGGTCTGGCAACACCTCTTCGGCCGCGGTCTCGTCCCGACCCCCGACAACTTCGGTTACCTCGGTGAACGCCCGACCCACCCCGAACTCCTCGACCACCTCGCGTGGCAATTCATCCATCAGGATCACTGGTCATTGAAGCAACTGATCCGCCGTCTCGTCGGGACAGATGCCTTTGCCATGGGATCCGTTGCCACCGACACCGCCGTCACGTCCGAACGCGATCCCACCAACCTGCTCTGGCATCGGATCCCCGTGCGGCGTCTCGAAGCCGAGGCCATCCGCGACTCGATCCTCGCCGTCTCCGGCCGGCTCAATCCCGCCGCGGGAGGCCCGCCCGTCCCGATCCACCTGACGTCGTTCCACGACGCCCGCGGTCGTCCGGACCGTTCGGGCCCGCTCGACGGCGACGGACGCCGCAGCGTGTACGGCGCGGTGCGCCGGAACTTCATGCCGTCGATGCTCGTGGCCTTCGATTTCCCCACGCCATTCAGCACGATGGGTCGCCGGAACCGCACCAACGTTCCCGGCCAATCCCTCGTCCTCCGGAACGACCCCTTCATCCATCAACAGGCCCGCGAATGGGCCACGCGCCTCCTCCAGTCCACGGCGGGTGCTCCGGACGACGACCGGATTCAACGCCTGTTTGAAACGGCCTTTGCCCGCAAGCCAGCAACCGATGAGGTGGAATCCTCCCGGGAATCCCTGACGGAATTGCGCAAACTGCACGGCCACGGCAACGACGTCGACGTGTGGTCGGACTTCTGCCACGCGCTGTTCAACGCCAACGAATTCATCTTCCTCCCATGAACGCGCTCCAGATCTCTCGCCGCGCCCTGCTCTCCCGCGCCGCCAACGGCTTTGGAGCCCTCGCCCTCGGTGCCCTCCTCCAACCCGCCGCCCGCGCCCTCGGCGCCACCGATCCGCTCGCGCCCCGTCCCTCGCATTTCCGTCCCCGCGCCAGGAACGTCATCTTCCTGTTCATGGAAGGCGGCGTCTCCCAGGTCGACAGCTTCGACCCCAAGCCGCGCCTCACCCGCCACCATGGCGAAGACCCGCGCAAGGCGATCGGCAAGCTGGAGAAGACCCAGTTCGAAAACGTCGGCACCGTCTTCAAGTGCCCGTGGGAATTCCGCCAGCACGGCCAGTCCGGCCTGTGGATCTCGGATCTGTTCCCGCACGTCGCCCGGCACGCCGACGACCTCTGCGTCCTGCGCTCGATGACCTCCGCCTTCCCGGAGCACACGAGCGCGAATTACTTCCTGCATAGCGGCCTTGGATTGCAGGGCCGGCCGTCCATGGGCGCCTGGGTCGCCTACGGTCTCGGCAGTTCCAATCACGACCTGCCCGGCTTCGTCGTCCTCAACGGCGGCCTGATCCCGCCCGGCGGCGTCGACTGCTTCGGCAACGGCTTCCTCCCCGCCACCTACCAGGGAACGCTCGTCAACGCCAACGGCGCCGCGCTTCCCAACGTTGCCGCCATCGAGAAGGACCCCGCCCGCCAGTCCGCCAAGCAACGACTCGCCCAACGCCTCAACCGCGCCAGCCTCCTGCGGGCCGCCGGCGACGACGCCCTCGAGAGCGCCATCGCCAACGCCGAACTCGCCGGACGCATGCAGTCTGCCGTCCCCGATTTCCTCGATCTCTCCGGCGAATCCGAAGCCACCCGCCAACTCTACGGCTGCGACGCCCCCTACGCCCCCACCCGCATCTACGCCCGCGAGTGCCTCCTCGCCCGCCGTCTCATCGAACGCGGCGTCCGCTTCGTCGAACTCACCATCCCCAAGATCGACGGTCTCGACCGCTGGGACGCCCACTCGGACATCCTCCGCAACCACGGCAACAACGCCCGCGCCGTCGACCAACCCATCGCCGGCCTGCTCTCCGACCTCAAGGCCCGCGGCCTGCTCGACGACACGCTCGTCGTCTGGGCCGGCGAGTTCGGCCGGACACCGTTCGCCCAGGGCTCCGACGGACGCGATCACCACGAACACGCCTTTTCCGTCTGGCTCGCCGGCGGCGGCACCCGCGGCGGCTCCGCCTTCGGCCAGACTGACGAATGGGGATACCGCATCGTCGAGAACCCCCTCCAGATGCACGACCTCCACGCCACCATCCTCCACCTCCTCGGCATGGACCACACCCGACTCACCTACCGCTTCGGCGGCCGCGACATCCGCCTCACCGACGTCCACGGCGAAGTCATCCAAGCCACCCTCGCATGACCTCCTCCAACTCCAACCCCAGCAGATCCGACCGATCAGACCGATCGGTCGGATCCGTCCGATCCCTCATCAATCTCCCCAGTGTAGGCCGCGTGCCCCCACGCGGCGCCTCTTTCCCCAGTGTAGGCCGCGTGCCCTCACGCGGCGCCTCTGCCATCCTGACGGGTGCCTTCACCCTGCTATTCCTTGTCCTCACCCCCTCCTTCCTCGCCGCCGCCCCGCCCGAACCCGACTTCACCCGCGAAGTCCGCCCGATCCTTTCCCGCTACTGCTTCAAATGCCACGGCCCGGACGAAACCACGCGCAAGGCCAAGCTGCGCCTCGACGAACGCGACAGCGCCCTGAAGCCCGCCAAGTCCGGCGCCATTGCCCTCGTTCCCGGCAAACCCAACGACTCTGAACTCATCCAACGGATCGTCACGACCGATCCCGACGAGGTCATGCCGCCGCCCAGCACGAAGGTGGCGCTCACCGCGGCCGAAAAGGACATCCTGCAACGCTGGGTCAAGGCCGGCGGTCGTTACCAGGCGCACTGGTCGTTCGTCCCGCCCGTGGCCGCCAAGCCGCCGCGCGTGAAGGACAGCAAGTGGCCGCGCAATGAGATCGACCGCTTCATCCTGGCCCGACTCGAGAAGGAGAAGCTCCGGCCTGCGCCACCCGCCGATCCCTATACCCTGATCCGCCGTGTTTCCTACGACCTGACGGGTCTCCCACCCACCCCCGAGGACGCCGACGCCTTCGCGGCCAATCCTTCCAACGCCGCCTACGAGAGGCTCGTCGACAAGCTTCTCGCGTCGCCCCGCTACGGCGAACGCTGGGGCCGCCGCTGGCTCGACCTCGCCCGCTACGCCGACACCAACGGCTACGAGAAGGATCGCAACCGCTCGATCTGGCCGTGGCGCGACTGGGTGATCCGCTCGCTCAACGAGGACCTGCCGTTCGACCGGTTTACCATCCAGCAACTCGCCGGCGACCTCCTCCCGAACCCGACGCGCGACCAGATCATCGCGACCGGCTTCCACCGGAACACGATGCTCAACGAGGAAGGCGGCATCGACCCGCTGGAGTTCCGTTTCCACGCCATGACGGACCGCGTGAGCACCACCGGGACCGCCTGGCTGGGCCTGACGCTCGGTTGCACCCAGTGCCACACCCACAAGTATGACCCGATCCAGCATCGCGAGTACTACGGCGTGATGGCATTCCTCAACAACGCCGACGAACCTGACTTCGACCTGCCCGAACCCGGCTGGGAACAGAAGCAACAGGCCCGCCTCGCCCAGGCCGCCAAGGTTCTGGCCGACCTCCCCAACCGCCTCCCGGTCGGCACGAATTCCTGGGCCACGCCGAAGCTGATCAGCGCCACCAGCGCCAGCGGCGAGACCCCCACGATCCTCGACGACCAATCCGCGCTCTTCGCCGGCAAGGTTCCGGAGCACGACACTTATACGTTGGTCATCGAGACCGAGGCCGCCACCACCGATGCCCTCCGACTCGAGGCGCTCGCCGACGACCGCCTTCCAGCCAAAGGGCCCGGCCGCATCCAGCACGGCAACTTCGTCCTCAGCGAGATCACCGTCACCGCCGCCCCGAAGGCCAATCCGTCCGCCACCCAACCGGTCGGCCTCGCCACCGCCAAGGCCGACATCGAACAGGATTCCTTTCCGGTCACCCACGCCTTCGATGGCAAGCCGGAGTCCGGTTGGGCCATCCACAACGGCGACGCCGCCCTGGGCAAGTCCCACTCGGCTTCGTTCCAGTTCGACAAGCCGGTCGGGTTCCCCGGCGGCACCCGGTTCACCATCCGACTCGACCATCGCACCGCCGGTCAGCACCTGATCGGCCGCCCGCGGATCAGCCTCTCGGAACCAACCGCCGATACCCGCCCGCTCGCCGAGCGCCGACGCGAGATCCTCGCCAAACGGTTCGATGAGTGGCTCGCCAAGGAACGCGCCCGCACCGTGCAGTGGGCTCCACTCCGCCCGCACTCCGCCACTTCCAACCTGCCACTCCTCACCGTCCAGGCCGATGACTCGGTGTTCGTCTCTGGCGACATCACCAAGCTCGACACCTACGACCTCGCCTTCCGGACCGACCTCCGCGGCATCACCGCCGTCCGCCTCGAAGCCCTGCCCGACGATCGCCTTCCGAAGCACGGCCCCGGCCTCGCCTATTACGAAGGGCCCAAGGGCGACTTCTTCATGACCGAATTCACGCTGGCCGCGAACGGAACACCGGTGAAGTTCGGCAAGCCTACCTCCAGCTACTCGAGGAACAACTTCGGCAGCTCCGCCTCCGCCAGCATGGCCACCGACGGCGATCCCCAGACCGGCTGGTCCACCGCCGGACGCGAGGGCGAACGTCACGTCGCCATCTTCCCGCTCGAAACGCCCCTCGCGAACGGCGGCGAGCTGTCGCTCCGGATGCTGTTCGGCCGTCACTACGCCTGTTCCCTCGGCCGGTTCCGCATCTCGGTCACCACCACCCCCGGCGAACTCGTCGCACGCGACCTGCCTGAAGGCACCGAGGAGCTTCTCCGCCTGCCCGACTCCCAGCTGACGGAGGCCCAGCGGCAAACGCTCCAGGACGCGTTCCTGCTCGCCCAACCCGAATTCGCCAAGGCCCGCGAGGAGATCGAACGCCTCCGCAAGCCGCCCACCCACACGACCACACTGGTCCTCCGTGAACGCCCGCCCGGCAACACCCGGCCCACCTTCCTGCACAAGCGCGGCGAATACCTCCAGCCCACCGATCGCGTCGAACCGTCCGTTCTCGCCGCGGTGGCACCCTTCCCCAAGGATTTCCCGGTCAATCGGCTCGGCTTCGCCCGCTGGCTCGTCTCCACCAACAACCCGCTGACCGCCCGCGTCACCGTCAACCGCCAGTGGCAGGCGTTCTTCGCCCGCGGGATCGTCCGCACCACCGACGACTTCGGCCTGCAGGGCGAGGCGCCCACCCACCCGGAACTCCTCGACTGGTTGGCCATCGAGTTCACCCGACAGGGTTGGTCGCTCAAGAAACTGCACCGCCTGATCGTCCTCAGCGCCACCTACCGGCAGTCGTCGCGGGTACCCGCCGATGTCGCCGCACGCGACCCGGACAACCACCTGCTCTCCCGCGGTCCTCAGGTCCGCCTGGAGGCCGAGATCATCCGCGATGCCGCCCTCCAGGCCAGCGGGCTGCTCTCCCCAAAAATGGGCGGCCCGGGCGTCTACCCACCCCAACCCTCAGGCGTCACCGAGATCGCTTACGGCGGCGGCGGTTGGAACGCCTCCGAGGGCGAAGACCGCCACCGCCGCTCGATCTACACGTTCACGAAACGCACCGCACCCTTCGCGATGTTCAACACGTTCGACGCGCCCACCGGCGAATCCTGCATCGCCCGGCGCGACGTCTCGAACACCCCACTCCAGGCGCTCACGCTCCTCAACGACGTCCTCTTCATGGAGGTCTCCCAGGCCATGGGCCGCCTGCTCGCAGCCCAACCCGGCTCGGATCAGGACCGCGTCCGCATCGCTTTCCGTCGTTGCCTGACCCGCCCTCCCGCCCCGGCTGAACTCGACGTCTTGACCCGATTCCTCCAGGCCCAGCGCACCCGCTTCACCTCCGGCCAACTGGATCCCGCCCCGATCGCCGGTCCCGGCGATGCCCCCCCTGCCGAACGCGCCGCCTGGACGACCCTCGCCCGCGCCCTCCTCAACACCGACGAGATGATCACCAAGGACTGACGCCATCCCTCGACACACACCAGCGCCCAGCCACCATCCGTGCAATCCGTGTAATCTGTGGATCCCAAGCGCCCACCCTATCCCTGAAATCTCTTCCATGAATCCCCTCCAGCAACACTGCCTCGACGTCACCCGGCGCCACTTCCTCCGCGGTTGCGGCGTCGGCCTCGGCAAGATCGCCCTCGCTGGCCTGCTGACCGACCGCCTCGCCGGCCCGGCACTCGCCGCAAACGTCAATCCCGCGCCCTCGCTCTTTCCGCGCCAACCCCATTTCACGCCGAAGGCCAAACGCGTGATCCACCTGTTCATGGCCGGCGCGCCCAGCCAACTCGAACTCTTCGACAACAAGCCCGAACTCGCCCGTCTCGAAGGCAAGCCCCTCCCGCCTTCCGTCATCGGCGGCCAACGCTACGCCTTCATCCGGCCCGACGCCGCCGTGCTCGGCCCCCGATTCAAGTTCGCCCGCCACGGCAAGTCCGGTGCCGAACTCTCCGAGATGCTTCCGCACCTCGCGAAGATCGTCGACGACATCACCCTGATCCGATCGGTCCACACGGATCAGTTCAATCACGCGCCGGCGCAGATCTTCTTCAATACCGGATTCTCCCAACCCGGGCGGCCGTGCATCGGTTCCTGGGCGCTCTACGGCCTCGGCGCGGAAACCCAGAACCTCCCCGCCTTCGTCGTCATGAGCACCGGATCCGGCCTGTCGGGCGGATCCGCACTCTGGTCCTCGGGTTTCCTCCCCACCGTCTATACCGGCGTGCGGCTCCGCAACCAGGGCCCGCCCATCCTCAACGTCAACAGCCCGGCCGGCGTCGACCCGCAACTCCAGCGCGACACCCTCGACGTCGTCGGAGCCCTCAACCGGAAACGCATGACCGACGCCTCCGCTCCCGAGGTCGCCACCCGCATGGCGTCGTACGAGATGGCGTTCCGTCTCCAGACCTCCGCACCGGAACTCATGGATCTCAAGGGCGAGTCCCGCGAGACCCTGGCCTTGTACGGATGCGATCCCGACAAGCCTTCCTTCGCCCGCGCCTGCCTCCTGGCCCGACGCATGATCGAACGCGGCGTCCGCTTCGTGAACATCTACCACGAGGGCTGGGACGCCCATTCCGACGTCGCCGGCAACGTCCGGGGCAATGCCGTCACCACCGACCAGGCGAGCGCCGCCCTCGTCATCGACCTCAAGCAACGCGGCCTCCTCGACGACACCCTCGTCGTCTGGGGTGGTGAGTTCGGGCGTACGCCCATGGTGGAGTTCAATCCGGCCCTCGGCCGCAACCTCGGCCGCGATCATCATCCCCAGGCCTACACCCTGTGGATGGCCGGCGGTGGCATCCGAGCTGGCCTGACCTACGGCGCCACCGATGACCTTGGCTTCCACGTCGTCGAGAACCCGGTCCACGTCCACGACATCCAGGCCACCCTCATGCACTGCCTCGGATTCGACCACGAAAGACTTACCTATCACCACGCCGGACGCGACTACCGCCTGACCGACGTCCACGGCCAGGTCGTGAAGGCCATCCTCGCCTGAACCAAAGGACTTCCGCTCACCCCTGCGGGCGCAATACGACAGCGTACGCGCCCATCGCTCCCTCGCCACAAACCGCGACCACCCCACGGCTTCCATCCCACCATCCTGTCCGTTCAGAGATCCTGTCCATCCTGTCATCCTGTCCGTTCAGAGATCCTGTCCATCCCGTCATCCTGTCCGTTCAGAAATCCTGTCCACCCCACCATCCTGTCCGTTCATAAACCCCATCATCCCGTCCGCCCCGTGAACAGGTCGGCCTCTCCATGCCACCGATGCCCGACATCCCGCATGATGAGTGCGTGGTCGAACGTGACACTGCCAACCGGAAAAACGGACCCATCACCGAAGAAGGAGGACTCGACGTGCTCGACGGCGAGTGGGCGTACCTGCCAATCGTCGGTCTGCAGCCGGATCCCATCAAGGCGGCAGCAATCGCGGGTAACGGAGTAGCCAACGCTCCCTCCTTCGAAGTACCTCGACGACTCGGTCAGTGACTGGAAGCAAGAGGACGCCGGCAACGAATCACTCTCGTATGCGCGGAGCTGGACGGACATTCGCCCGTCGCGGGAACGGATGGACATGGAGATGCGGGAACCGTCGTCGGTGACGGCGAAGTTGGCCAAGTGCTGCTCGCCCGGAAAAAGTCGTCCGCCCACGAAGTGGTTGAGCCAGGAACCCGTGTCGCGGCGAGGAATGAAAACACCTTCGCGTGCCTCGCCAGAAGGCGTGTTCCAGACAACGGCGATCCGATGGGCGGCGTTCTCGCTCGAGATTCCCAAAACGGGAGGCACCCACCCAGGGCGACTCTGCTCCAACCGGATCAGACAGATGCCAGCGATGGCGTGCCCGGCGTGCAGCTTGGGACGAAACGGTGAAGGCAGAAACCGACCCATGACCTCCGGATCGACACGGAAGTTGACGAGCAGCCTGCGGCGAATCAGACCGTTGATTACTGGAAGACGCATGGCAGAAGGATCACTCCCGCGCCCTTCATCGCACCCATGAAGGCGAAACGGAAGCGCTCGAATTCCACGCCGACTCTCCCGCTCCGCCCGATCCCACCGGAAATCCTTCCCCCCACCATTTACATTCCCAAGTCGCATATGGGACATCCGGATGTAAACGGCCCAGCGCAGCCAAAGTCCCTTGGCCGGCCCAGAAACTGTGGATCGAGGCCCGAATTCCGGCTTCGACCAACGACCCCGGACCGGACATACTCCCCCCGATGTCACACCGCCTGGAATCGTCCTGGACGGAGCGTTTGCGCGACCTGATGCCGTTCGGGCTCGGGCAGGACAAACCCCAGCATTTCCGCGACATGGCCGAGATCATCTGGCGGAACCGGGACAACCTTCCCTACGCCTGGAAGGTCCTGTCCCGCGGGGTCTGCGATGGATGCGCGCTCGGTGTTGCCGGATTGCACGACTGGACGCTGAAGGGCCCTCACCTGTGCATGACGCGGCTGAATCTCCTTCGGCTGAACACCATGCCGGCGCTCGACCCGGAGCCGCTGTCGAATCTTTCGGAGTTCCGGGAACACCTGGCGCGCGTACGCGGCGACAACTCACGCAATCCGGGCTGGGACAATGCCCAACTCCGTGAACTCGGCCGACTCCCCTTTCCGATGGTCCGCGAAAAGGATGCACCGGGGTTCCGTCGCATCTCCTGGGCGGAAGCCAACGAGCGACTGGGCCGCCGGCTCCGCACCGTCGATCCCCGTCGACTCGCGTTCTTCGTCACCGCCCGGGGCGTGACCAACGAGGTCTACTACATGGCCCAGAAGGCAGCCCGGTTCCTGGGGACCAACCATGTCGACAACGCCGCCCGCCTTTGCCACGCCCCCTCTACCGGGGCCATGAAGCACGCGCTGGGCGTCGCCGCCAGCACGTGCTCATACCAGGACTGGTACGGAACCGACCTCATCGTGTTCTGGGGTTCCAATCCGGCCAACGACCAGCCCGTCTCGACCAAGTACCTGCTGGAGGCCCGGGAACTCGGCACTCAAGTCGCCATCGTCAATCCGTTCCTCGAACCCGGCATGCGCCGGTACTGGGTGCCCTCCTCCGCCTCCAGCGCCGTGTTCGGGACCCGCATGTCCGACTGGTGGTTTCCGGTCCGGCAAGGCGGCGACATCGCCTTCATCTATGGCGTGCTCAAGGTCCTCCTCGATGAAGGCTGGCTGAATCAGGACTTCATCCGCGACCACACCCGCGGCTGGGACGAACTGGCCACCGAGATCCGTCGACTCGACTTCCCTACGCTCGAATCGGCCGCCGGCCTGCCCCGGGCGGCGATGCACGAGTTCGCCCAACTCCTTCACCGCTCCACCAATGCCGTCTTTGTCTGGAGCATGGGCATCACCCAGCATGTCTACGGAGCCGACGCCGTCTCGATGGTCCTCAACCTCGGACTCGCCCGGGGCTACGTGGGACGCGAGAAGAACGGCCTCATGCCGATCCGCGGCCACTCGTCCGTGCAGGGCGGCGCCGAGATGGGTTGCTACTCCACCGCGCTCCCCGGAGGCAAACCCCTCACTCCTTCCAATCTCTCCAACCTCGCCGCCCAATACGGCTTCCCCATCCCCGACTGGCCCGGACTCACCTCCGTCGAGATGGTCGAAGCCGCCGCGCGCGGTGAACTCGACCTCTTCTACTGCCTTGGCGGAAATTTCCTCCGGACCCTGCCCGACCCCACCCACGTTGCCGCGGCCCTGCGCAATGTCCCGGTCCGTGTCCACCAGGACATCGTGCTCGTCGACCAGATGATGGAACCTGCGCGCGAAGCGGTCTTCCTGCTCCCGGGCAAGACCCGGTACGAGCAGGACGACGGTGGCATCGAGACCACCACCGAACGCCGCATCGCGTTCTCACCCGAGATCCCGCGCGTCGTGGGCGAGGCCCGCGCCGAATGGAAGATCCTCCGCGACCTCGCCGCATCCGCCCATCCCGAGCGCGCCCACCTGCTCGGCGGCGAGGACGGCTGGAAGCTGCGCGAGGAAATCGCCCGCATCGTTCCGTTCTACGACGGCATCCAGAACCTCCGCGAGACCGGCGATGCCATCCAGTACGGCGGCACGCGGCTCTGTGACGGCGGCCAATTCGCGACAGCCGACGGTCATGCCCACTTCCGAACCGTACCGCTGCCGCCGGAAAGCCTCGAACCCATCGGCTTCCGTTCCGACGGCAAGCCACCGCGCTTCCTCCTTTCAACCCGACGCGGCAAGCAGTTCAACACGCTCATTTACGCCGAAGTGGACCCACTGACGGGCGCGCCGCGCGACGCCGTGTTCATGAGCCCCGAGGACGCCGCCCGACTGCATCTGGCGAAGGGCGATCGGATCCGACTCCGCAACGAGCATGGCACGATGGACGGAACGGTTTTCACCGCGGAGATTGCCCCGGGCAATTTCCAGGTCCACTGGCCCGAGGGCAACGTCCTGCTCGCGCACGGACGCACCGATCCCGTAGGTGGCGTCCCCGACTACAACGCCTGGGTTGAGGTTGGTCCCTGAAGGAGTTTCCAGTTTCCAGTTACCAGCTTCCAGAACCGTAGCCGACGAGGTCACGAGGCGGGGCTTCCTCGCAGCCTCCTCACGTCGTCTGCTACCACACTTGAAACTCCCCCTACGGCTTCACCGTAGCCAGCTTGCGGACGGCGTCCCGGCGGGAATCCCAGATCGGCTTGTAGGCGGGCAGTTCGCGTCCGAGCAACTCGAACAGTCCGACCGCTTCCTCAAGGCGTTTCCGCTCCTGAAGCAACCGCCCCGCAGCGTCCCCGGCCTCCCACAGCAACAACGGCGGCACCGATTCGCCCGGCCGCAGGAAACCGGATCCGAGCACGACATCGAGGTAGTACTTGAGGGCCCGCTCGAGCAATTCCGTGGCCTCGGCCGGGGACTTGCCCGACGCCATCCGCTCGGCCGCCATGGCCATCCCGATGCGGGCCTTGGCCCGGGCTGCGATTCCGGCCTGCGGCGAGTCGGTCACGCGCTGGTAGAGTTCGGTGGCGCGTTGAAGGCTGACGGGGGTCTGGGCTCCGAGCTGCAGATGGCAGAACGCCATCCGCCCCCAGGCGGCGATCACGATCGGAGCGTTGGTGAAGCGAGCCGCGCCCTGGAAGGCCTCGAGCGCATCCGAGAAGGAACTCAGCGGCGCGTTCGTGCCCGGTGACACGCCCAAGCGCGCCTCGCCCAGGTAGAAATAGGCTGGGGCGCGTTCGTCTTCGGCGGCCGTCGGATCGTTCAACAGATCCAGCAGGTAGCCCACCGCGTTGGTGGAACTTCCGCGCGCGAGGGCAGCCTGCCCGGCCTTCAAGCGCGCCTGTTGCACCGCGCGAGTGCCCTTCCAGTGGACATTGGTGATCACCCCGACGCAGGCCAACTCGGCCTGCGCATAGTCGCCCTGACTGAAGAAATGTTCCCCCAGCCAAAGCTGGGCGGTCTGCGACAGCGGATTCGTTGCGAACCGTTGGGCCAGCAATCGAAACTGCTCCACGGCATTCGTGGCCATCCCGGCTTCGGCCGTTGCCATTGCCCGATCATACTCGGCCTGCGGCAGCGCCGGATGGTTCGTGTAGCGCAACACCCACCCGTCCAGTTCCCGGAGGACGTTCGTCCACATGCGGTCCGCCAGATAACCTTCCGCGAGGGCCAACCGGACTTCGGCCGTCACCTTCGCATCCGAAAAACGTTCCGCGAAACGGGAGAGCAATTCGCGCCCCTGCAGGCCTTCGCCCTGCCGTAGCAAGGACTGTCCCACGAGCAACGCGCTGCGACCCGAAACCTCGGCGTCGGGACTCGTCGCCAGCAACCGTTCCATCGCGCGCGATGCCGCGGGTGCATTGGTGGCGCCGATGGCTGCGACCACGGCCTGTTGCCAGGCGAACGGGCGCAATTCCCGGTCCACCGTGGCATCGCCGGCATAGCCCTCGGCCACCGCCAGATAATTCGTCAGGGCCACGTCGGGTTCCTTCCGGAGCAAGGCCACGTCACCGAGCTTGAACCACGCGGTCGCCTGCTCAGGCGACACCGGCAACTGTTCGGCCGCGACGCGGAAGGCTGCCTCGGATTCCTTCAACCGATTCGTGACGCCCGCCGCCATCCCGTCCTCCCAAAGACACCAACCCCGCAGGTACTGCACCGGACCGACCAACTCCGCAGCCGGCTGGTTCGTCAGCACGACGTCCAACTGCCCCAGGATCTGGCTGGGCAGGCCCGCGATCTCCGCCGGCAACGGCGTGGCCCCGCGTGCCTCGGCGTACTGGCGGAACAAGACCTGCCCCAAGGCCAACCGCACCGCGTTCCAGACCGGTTCTGCCGCACGGCCCGTCAGGAATCGCTCGAGCCGTGCCCGGGCCTTGGGCAGGTCCGACCTCGCCCCGAGACGTTCCGCGATCCGGAGCACGGCCTCCCTCTGGTACTCCGCCGGCAAGGACGCATCGCTATTCCTCTCCCACAGGGCGTCCGCCCGTTCCGACTGGCCCACGGCTTCCAAAGCACGCGCCGCGAGCGAAACCGCCTCCGCCCGCCGCACGGGCTCGCCGGTCGCCGACAAGGTCACCAACGCCTCGGCTGCCGCCAACCGTTCATCGGTCTTTCCCGCCGCCCGTGCAGCGTCATGTCGCAACCGTTCCCGCTGCCACTGGGCATCCGCAGTCCGCGCCAACGCCTTGCCCGACTCCAACGCCGCGAGCGCGCCTGCCGGGTCCCCCAGACCCAATCGCGCCTCCGCCAGCAGCAACCAACCCGCAAAGATCAACTCGGCTGGCGACTCCGCCACCCGGGTCGACGCCTGGAAGATCCCGTCCGGAATCTGCAACCGGTCCCGAACACCCGCCAGGTCTCCCGACTTCTGCAACGCGTACGCCTCCCGCAACGCTCCGCGCAACCGGTTCGTCGACGCCGGGTAATCCTTCAGGAACGTCCCGAACGCCCCGGCTGCCTCCTTCCACTTCGACGTCGCCAACGCCGCTTCTCCCCGAGCGAAAGCCGCCCGCTCCAATGCCGCCGGCTTCAGCGCAGAATCCGGGAACTGCTGCACCATCGCCTCCAACTCCGACACCGCCCGCGAGAACATCGCCGCATCGAACGCCCGGAGCGCCGCATCGAACGCGACCCGATCCGGACCGGCCTCCTGCGCCCGTCCACCCACCCCGGCCAACCCGATGCCCAGGCACGCGACGACCACCTGCAGGATCCACCATCCTGAAGTCATCCGGTTCATTCGACCCCGTCGTGCCGCATCAGCCATCGCGTCGGATCCTCGCCGTTCCGGAACCGAGGATTCGATTCAAAAAACGTCCGGTATGGCTTTCGGGATTTGCCGCCACGGTCTCCGGCGTTCCCTCGGCGACGACCCGACCACCGCCCGAGCCTCCTTCCGGCCCCAGATCGATCACCCAGTCCGCCATCTTGATCACGTCCAGGTGGTGCTCGATCACCACCAGCGTGTTCCCGCTTTCCCGTAACTTGAAGAGCACCTGCAGCAACCGGTCCACGTCCTGGAAATGCAGTCCTGTCGTCGGCTCATCCAGCAGGTAGAGCACCCGACCCGACTGCCGCCGCGACAACTCGGCCGCCAGCTTCAACCGTTGGGCCTCGCCGCCGGAGAGCGTCGTCGCAGCCTGCCCGAGCCGCAGGTATCCAAGACCGACCTCGGCCAACGTCCGACACGGATCGTGCAGTTTGGGAACCGCCCGGAAGAAACCCACTGCCTCGTCCACGGTCAGGTCCAGCACCGCGGCCACGTTCAAGCCCTTGTACGTGATCTCGAGCGTCTCGCGGTTGTATCGGCGCCCGCCGCACGCCTCACACGTCACGTACACCGGCGGCAGGAAATGCATCTCGATCTTCAGCATCCCGTCGCCCTCACACTTCTCGCACCGCCCACCCTTCACGTTGAAGCTGAACCGCCCCGCGTCGTACCCACGCACCCTCGACGTCGCCAACCCCGCGAACAGGTCCCGGATCTCGTTGAACATCCCCGTGTAAGTCGCGGGATTGCTGCGCGGCGTCCGCCCGATCGGCGTCTGATCGACCACGACGCACTTCTCCAACAGGTCCAGACCCCGGATCTCACGGTGCGCCCCCGGTCGGTCCCGACTGCCATACCACTGACGGAAGACCGCGCGTCGGAGGATGTCGTCGACCAGCGTGGACTTGCCGCTCCCGCTGACCCCCGTGATGCACGTCAACGTTCCCAGCGGAATCCGCACGTCGATATTCCGGAGGTTGTTTTCCGTCGCGCCCAGCACCTCCAGCCAGCCCTTGTCCGACCGCGGCGCCACCCTCCGCGTCGGGATGCTGATCTCCAGATCCCCCGACAGATAACGCCCGGTCGTCGACTTCGGATCCGCCAGGATCTGAGCCACCGTTCCCTGCGCCACCACCTGCCCACCGTGAACGCCGGCACCCGGCCCGAAGTCGATCACGTGGTCCGCGGCCCGGATCGTGTCCTCGTCATGCTCGACGACGATCACCGTGTTCCCGATGTCCCGCAACCGCTGCAGGGTTTCGATCAGGCGTTCGTTGTCGCGTTGGTGCAACCCGATGCTCGGCTCATCCAGGATGTACAACACCCCCATCAAACCGGCCCCGATCTGCGTCGCCAAGCGGATCCGCTGTGCTTCCCCGCCACTCAACGAACCGCTCTCCCGATCGAGCGTCAGGTAACCGAGGCCCACCCGCCTCATGAACGAAAGCCGCTTCCGGATCTCGCCCACCACCTCGCCCGCCAACCGTTGCTGGAACTCGGTCAGCGTGAGTCCCGCCAGGTAATCGTCTGCCGACCCGATCGAAAGCCCGCAGAAGTCCGCGATGCTCAGACCTGGAACCATCCCCTTGTCCTGGGTACGCCCGATCCCGGCCGCCTCGGGCAGCGTCACCGCGAGGATCTCCGGCCGCAGCCGACGTCCACCGCAAGCATCGCACGGCTGCAGCGTCATGTACGCCTTCAACCGGTTCCGCGTGAGCTCGCTCTCCGAATCCACGTGGAGTTTTTCGAGGTTCCCAATGACGCCCTCCCACACCCGTTTCGTCTCCCCGGCCTTGCCGCCGCGCGCCAACGCAAACCCGATCTCCTCGCCGCCGGACCCGCGCAGGACGCGCTCCTGGACTCCTTCCGGAAGTTCCTTCCACGCGACGTCCATCCGCGCCCCGTAATGCCGCGTCACCCCTTCCAGCAGGGCCTGATAATAACCCAGCATCTTCTTCCCACCCAGACGGTGGAATGGCTGGACCGCTCCCTCCGCGAGGCTCTTGGTCCCGTCCGGCACGATCAAACCCGCGTCGAACACGTGCTTCTGGCCCAATCCCAGACAAACCGGACACGCCCCCCGCGGCGAGTTGAACGAGAAATGCTGCGCCGAAGGCGTCTCGAAGGAGCGACCGGTCCGACGCGACACCATCCGCGTCGAATGCAACGTCTCCCGCCACTTCTCCGGGTTGCCTCCAGGCTCCTGATCCAGCACCAGCAAACGTCCCTCGCCCCAACGCAGCGCCGTCTCCACAGAATCCGCCAACCGACTCCGGATTCCTTCCGTCATCACCAACCGATCCACCACCACCTCGATCGTGTGCCGCCCCTTCGGATCCAGCCCCACGGGCTTGTTCGCCACCAACTCGACTATCTGGCCGTCCACCCGCGCCCGCACGAAGCCCTCGCGCGCCAGACGCTCCAGGACATCCCGGAACTCGCCTCGCTGGTCGTCCACCACCGGACCCAACAGCATGATTCGGGTCTTCACCGCCAACTGGAGGATCCGGTCCACAATCTCCGTCGCCGACTGCGACGACATCGCTTCGCCCGTTTCCGGGTCATGCGCCTGCCCGAGCGTCGCGTACAGGAGCCTCAGGTAATCGTAAATCTCCGTCGTGGTCGCGATCGTCGATCGCGGGTTCGACCCGCTCGTGCGCTGTTCGATCGCGATCGCTGGAGACAGCCCTTCGATGTGGTCGACGTCCGGCTTCTGCAATTGATCCAGGAACTGCCGCGCATACGCCGACAACGACTCCACGTACTTCCGTTGTCCCTCGGCAAAAAGGGTGTCGAACGCCAGCGACGATTTCCCCGAACCGCTCGGACCGGTGATCACCACCAACCGGTCCCGGGGAATCTCCAGGCTGACATTCTTCAGATTGTGCTGTCGGGCTCCAACGACCCGGATGACGGAACAGGACACCCCAGCAGAAGAACACACCCACAGCCGCTGCTGCACGGGTTTTGTATGGCCTCGAACCAATGGGGCCCTTCTTGACACCGCTCCCAGCGAGAGGTGGGGCGAGTGTCCTCACGAGCCGATCGGGAGTCCCAAGTTTCAAGTTTCAAGATTCAAGGCCAGTGCTTGAAACTTGAACCTGAAAACTTGCGACTTCAGCAACGGCTCAACGGAGTCTCGCCCCAGCTTGGGATGACCCTTGCCCGGTGGGGCGAGTGTCCCATATGCCTTAACCTAATTTGCCAGCGATCGCCGACCGTATGGCAACCAGTTGTCGAGTTCGCTTGCGTTGGATGCCTTCGAGTC
>CAIMMI010000122.1 GCA_903842505.1 uncultured Verrucomicrobiota bacterium
AAAACCTGCCTCGTGACCTCGTCAGCCACACGAACACAGCGTAGCAGTCGACGTCAGGAGGCTGTCCCGAAAACCTGCCTCGTTACCTCGTCAGCCACACGAACACAGCGTAGCAGTCGACGTCAGGAGGCTGTCCCGAAAACCTGCCTCGTGACCTCGTCAGCTACACGAACACAGCGTAGCAGTCGACGTCAGGAGGCTGTCCCGAAAACCTGCCTCGTTACCTCGTCAGCTACACGAACACAGCGTAGCAGTCGACGTCAGGAGGCTCGTCGAAGTGTCCCCCCATTGCATCCCGACCGCCGCCCGGGCAACCTCTCCCCCTGCCCATGAAGCGCTCCTCACGAATCGCCGTGCTCGCGTCCCTCGCGGCCGCTTGCCTCGTCCTGCATCCCACGTCCGCGCAGGACACCAAGCCTCCCACGCCCCCCCCGGCGCGCCCGCGGTCCACGGGTCCCTTGGTTTCACCCGAACTCCGCACCGACGGCGGCGTCACCTTCCGCATCCGGGCGCCCAAGGCCACCGAGGTGAAGGTCTCAGGTCAGTTTGGTCCGGACGTGCTCCTCGCCAAGGACGACCAAGGCACTTGGTCGGGCACCGTCGCCCAGGTCAAACCGGGCGTTCACGAATACCGCTTCATGGTCGACGGCCTCGCCGTCATCGATCCCCAGAATCCCGCCGTCAAACCCCAGCGCTGGCCCAACACCAGCATCCTCCACGTCCCGTCCAATCCTCCCGCTCCGTGGGACCTCCAGGACATCCCCCACGGCACGCTCCACGAACACGTCTACCTCTCCAAGGCCCTCAAGACCTGGCGCCGGATCGTCGTCTACACGCCGCCCGATGTCGCCAAGGCCGGCCGACTCCCCGTGCTCTACCTCTCGCACGGGTACTCCGACAACGAGGCCTCCTGGACCGTTCACGGCAAGGCCCACTGGATCCTCGACTCACTCATCGCCTCCAGGAAGGCCAAGCCCATGATCGTCGTCATGCCCGACGGCCACGCCATCACCCCCGGTGCCACCGGCTTCGCGGAATACGCGCCCGCCAACTCCGCCGCCCTCGGCAACGAACTCCTCCAGGACATCATCCCGCTCGTCGAATCCTCCTACAAGGTCGTCCCCAAACCCACCGGCCGCGCCTTCGCGGGGCTCTCGATGGGCGGCCACCATGCCCTCACCGTCGCCCTCAACCTGCACAACCAATTCCACTGGATCGGGGCCTTCAGCTCCGCACCCCCGCCGACCAACAGCGTCAGCGCCGGACTGGACCAACCCGCCGCCGTGAACCGCGACCTGCGACTGTTCTGGGTCGCCTGCGGCAACAAGGACTTCCTCTTCCAGAACAACCGAACCTTCCACGCGCTACTCGATTCCAAGGGCATCCGACACCAGTACGTCGAGACCGAGGGCGACCACTCCTGGCCGGTCTGGCGGAACTACCTCGTTGAGTTCACGCCGAAGCTCTTCCGGTAATCCCCGAAAGTCCCGGTCAACCGGTGGGGCAAGACTCTGCCGAGCCATTCCGGAGTTCGAAGTTTTCAGATTCAAGTTTGAAGCGGGAGCCGGCCTTGAAACTTGAATCTTGGGCCCTCCCACGCCCGGCTTACACCGCGCACGCGGCGCCGCCGGTCAGCGCATTCCACGCCGAGCCATACGCCCCGGCGATGTCCCCCAACTGCGGCGGGATGATCCGCACCCTTGCCCCGCCCGGTCGCCACTCGAACCGGTCCAGATGCGCCGCCAGCGGCTCAAACAACGCCGACCCGGCCTTCGCCGCACCGCCGCCGATGATTACCGCCTCGGGATCCAGCACGTTCACGATCGACGTCACACACGCCGCCAGCGCCTTCACCGATCTCTCCCACAGCCGCGTCGCTTCCGCGTCCCCGGCCAGGTGCGCCTCCACCAGTTCCCGCGTCGACCGGAACCGCCCGCCGCTCCGCGCCGCCACCGTCTTGTGGCCAATCTCCAACTCGATCGATCCGGGCGTGCTGACGTCATCCAGTGGGCCATTGAAATCCACGGAAATGTGACCCAGGTGTCCGGCCCGGCCGATGTGCCCCTTCAACAACCGATGATCCACGATCGCGGCGCCACCGACGCCCGTACCCAACGTCAGCATCGCGACGTCCTCCATTCCCCGGGCCGCCCCCATCCAGGCCTCGCCCAGCAACGCAGCGTGCGCATCGTTCAGCACCGGCACCGGGTCCTTCCGACCGAGGTACTCGGTCCAGTCCAACCCCTCCAACCCCTCCAACCGACCCGGCAGATGCGAGATGCAACGACCGGTCCGTGAGGCCAGTCCCGGCGCCGAAACTCCCACGCCGCTTGCCACCCCATGCCGTTTCTCGAACAGGGCAATCAGGTCCCGGACTGCGCGGGCCCACTCCATGTCGCGGTCAACGAAAGCCTGGTTCGCCTCATCCAGAAGCTTGCCGTCCTCCGTCACCACCGCCGCCTTGATGGCCGTTCCTCCGAGGTCGATCCCGATCAGTTGCCGCATATCCAGCGGACACTTGTCACAGGAACTCCCACGGCGAAAGGGGGAATTCGCCGTTCAACAACCGAGAAGCCAACGATCCCGGGCAGGAACCTCACCGCTTGTTTCTGACAGGATGAACAGGATTTGCAGGATGGTCCCGAGCAGGCAGGACACCCGCATCCATCCTGTTCATCCTGTCATCTTGTCCAAAACCCCGAGCCCTTCGTCCCGTCCACAGCAACGGGCGAGCACTGGCTTGCGGTTCGCGTCATCCTGAGGTGCGCATGAGTCTAGTCGAACCAGCCCCTCCAAGTCGTAACGATGCGATTGAAAGCGGGGACAGGTTCACGCGGAGCCGCGGAGAAAAGGCACTTGGATGGCAAGCTGGGCAGTCACCGTTGGGTGACTGGTTGCCGGCGCTGGAGTATTCGTGACCGGCCTCTCTCTCCGCGCGCTCCGCGGCTCCGCGTGCCAATGCTAACGCGTGGATACGACTAAGTCGGGCCGTGATCCTCACACGTCGCAGATCGTCACGCCCTGCTTGAGCGAACCAAGCTTGTCGGCTCGCTTCGGAATGAACTCCTGCGCGACGTGGCCCTTGTATCCGGTGGCCACGATCGCCTGCATGATCGCCGGGTAGTTCAGCTCCTGCGTCTCGTCGATCTCGTTCCGGCCCGGGACGCCGCCGGTGTGGTAATGCGCGAAGTACGCGTTGCTCCGCCGGATCGTCGCGATCACATCTCCCTCCATGATCTGCATGTGGTAGATGTCGTACAGCAGCTTGAAACGCTCGGACCCGACCCGCTTGCAGAGCTCCACGCCCCAGGCCGAGTGGTCACACATGTAGTCCTTGTGATCCACGCGCGAGTTCAGCAACTCCATCACCAGCGTGATCCCGTGCTGCTCGCAGAGCGCCATCAGGCGCTTCAGGCCCGTCGCGCAGTTCTTGAGACCCGTCTCCTCGTCCATCCCGCCGCGGTTGCCCGAGAAGCAGATGACGTTCTTCAACCCCGCCTTCGCCGCCAGCGGGATCCATTCCTCGTAGCCCTTCACCAACCGGTCATGATGTTCAACCCGATTGAACGCCTTCGAGATCCCACCAATGCCTTCGACTTCCGGATTGCTCGTGATCGCGCAGGTCAGGCCGTACTTCGCCACCACCGGCCACTCCTTGGGCCCGAGCAGTTCGATCGACTTGAGGCCGATCGACGGCGCCGCCTTGCAAAGATCCTCCAGCGAAGTCGAGGGATAGCACCACTTGCACACGCTGTGGTTGATCCGTCCCTTCATCCCGGCAGCCGATTCCGCCGCCGACAACCGGACGCCCAGTGAACCCACTGCCGCCGCAGCCGCGGCAGCCCCCAGCGCCTCGCGGCGCGACATCTTGATGGAAGACATGCCCCAAAAGGACTCCCGCCCACCCATCCGACGCAAGTTCAAATCCG
>CAIMMI010000123.1 GCA_903842505.1 uncultured Verrucomicrobiota bacterium
ATCCAAGCAGGGACGGCGCGACGAGGCCGAGCGAGCCTTCCGGGCGGCGTTGGACGCGGGAGGCAGTCGGGTGATGCTGGTGGCTCCCTTCGTGGCGAGGGAGGCCGAGCGGCAAGGGTATAACGCCGTTGCGGTGCAGGCCCTCCAACTGGCGATGGAGACTCCGGGAAGGGAAATGGATGCGGCACGCCGGATCCTCCGGCTTCTGGAGAATGATCCGAACCCGGCGCAAGGGTTGGCAACGATGCGGCGGTTGCATTCGAAGTTGCCGACCGACGAAACGATCGTTCTGGAGCGCGCCTGGCAGGAGCTTCTGGCGGGTGAGAATTCCGCGTGGGCACTTGCGGAGTTGCAGCGGTTGGCCGGGGCGCGACCCGAGGATGGGGGCGTCCGGTTTGCCTTGGCTTTGGCGGAGTGGCGGAACGGTCGGGCGTCCGAGGCCCTGACGACGATGGAGAAGGTCCCGGTGGAATTGGAGAGCCTGACGCGCCGGCAGCGGGTGGTGTATGCGGTGGTCCTCGGGGCGAACGATCAGCGTGAGGCAGCCCGACGGGTCGTCCGTGGGATCCCGGCCGGACCCGGTGCAGCGACCTACGAAGCCCTGTTGCAGCCGTGGCGGTGAGGCCGCGAAATTCCTGTTCAATCCCGATTCCTGCATGCCGCTGATTGATCCATCCAGTTACCAGGCGCCCCGACTGTTGCGGGATGGCCACGCGATGACGGTGTACCCAACGCTGTCGCGGCGGGTCGGAGGCGTGAGTTATCAGCGGGAACGGTTGGAGTTGGCGGACGGGGATTTCCTGGACCTGGACTGCTCGCGGGTGGGGGCCGATCGGGTGGTGGTGGTCTCGCATGGATTGGAGGGACACTCCCGCCGCGCGTATGTGCTGGGGATGGTGCGGGAGTTCAACCGGGCGGGATGGGATGCGGTGGCCTGGAACTTCCGGGGAAGTTCGGGTGAGCAGAACCGCCTGCTGGCCTTCACGCACAGCGGTGCCTCGCAGGAACTGGGGGAGGTGGTCGACTGGGCAGCCGGGACGGCGGGATACCGGACCGTGGCGATGGTGGGGTTCAGCCTGGGGGGCAATCTCACGCTGAAATACCTCGGTGAACGGGGAACAAATTTGCCGGGCGCGGTCCGTTGCGGGGTGGCGTATTCGGTGCCGTGCGATCTGCGTGGATCGGCCGAGACGATGGCGGCAGGCGGGAACCGGATCTACATGAGTCGGTTCCTGTCCGATCTCAAGGTCCGGATGGAGGCCAAGTCCCGGCAGTTCCCGGGTCGGATATCCCTCGAAGGATACGGCGAGGTGCGGACTTTCCGGGAGTTTGATGGGCGTTATACGGCGCCCCTGCATGGATTCCGGGACGCGGAGGATTACTGGGAACGGAGTTCATCCGCGCGATACCTGACGGGGATCCGGGTTCCGACGTTGCTGGTGAACGCCCTGGACGACCCCTTTCTTTCGGAGGGTTGTTATCCGCGGGACATCGCGGCGGCGAGCGAATGGCTGCACCTGGAAACGCCGTCCCACGGAGGACACGTGGGCTTCGTGAGCAAGGGAGGAGACGGGGAGTACTGGTCCGAGCGGCGGGCGGTGGAGTTCGCGTCCGCGGTGGTCGGGGGTGGGCCCCAAAAATGAAAAGGCCGGGTACCTGAGGCACCCGGCCGACGCATCCTGCCTGAATCCACCCGATCGAGGGGTGGCTGGCGTTCAGAGCTTCTTGATCCGGATGTTCCGGAAGGAAACGGGGTCGCTGTGGCCGGCGAATCCGAAGTGGCCGACGGTGCGGTCCTTGCCGGGATGGGGTGAGTTGGCCATGAAGTCCTTCGCCTGGCTCACGTCGCCGTCGAGGATGACGGTTCCGTTGAGTTCAACCTTGATGCGGGAGCCCTGGATGGTGACTTCCTGGAAGTTCCACTCGCCCGCGGGGCGCTGGTAGCCGCGGTGGGCGGCGATCATGCCATAGGCCGAGCCGTGGACCTGACGGGGATCGAGCTTTGACTTGGTGACCTCCTCATACTTCTCGTCGAGGATCTGGAGTTCGCACATGCCGTCGTAGGCGGTGTCGCCCTTGCCGGGATAGCGGATGGCGAGGCCATTGTTGCCGCCGGGGGGCAACTTGAATTCGAAGCGGACCACGTAGTCGGCGTACTGCTCCTTGGTGTAGATGGTGCCGCCCTTGTGCGCCTTGCAGCGGACGGCGCCGTCGACGATCTCGTAGTTGTCGAGCGGTCCATCCCATCCGGTGAAGTCCTTGCCGTTGAAGATGGACTTGAACCCGGGGTCCTCTCCCTTGCGGGCGAGGATGCCGTTGGCCTCGTCGCCGGGGATGGTGCGCAGGTAGATGTTCCGCCAACGGATCTCGCCGCCGTGGGTCTGGAGGCGGATCGGGCCCATGGCGGGCACGGGCGTCTTGCGGTCGTAGTAGTTCTCGAGGATGGCGTGGTCGACGACCTCCTTGTCATTGAGCCAGACGGAGACTCGGGAACCGACCATGAGCACGCGGAACTTGTTCCATTCGCCGAACGGCTTGTCCGCGAGGACGGCGGGGTCCTTGCCGGGGCGTCCGGGAGAGTTGTTCCAAAGGCCGCCGGAGCCCTTGGCGCGGCCGAGGCCCTGAGGATCGGCCTCGGTATGGTCCCAGATCTGCACCTGCGGGACGCCGCGGAGGTAGATCCCGGAGTCCGCCTTGGCGACGGTCTTGTAGTCGACGAAGAACTCGAAATCACCGAGGGGTTGATCGGTGGAGGCGTAGGCGCCGAAGCCGTCGTTCACGAGTTCGCCGTTCTCGACGTACCAGTGGGGCTTGCCGGTCTTGGGGTTCACCTCGTGCATCGAGGCAGTCCACTTCTCCACCATCTTTCCGCGCTCGGCTTCGGGCATCGCCATCAGCTTGCGGTAGTCGAAGGTGTCGCCGCCGCGCCATCCCACCAGATCACGGCCGTTGAACAGGGCGGTGAAGCCGATGGGTGGAGCGGGGTCGGTCTGAGCCAGTGAGGTGACCGAGGTGCCGACGAGCAGGGAGGTGCCGGCAAGGGCGGCGGTCAGGAACCGGCGCCGGGGCAAGGTGAGCTTCATTGGACCGGATCGTGCCGGTACCGAGTCGGCGCGGTCAAGGGGAGGGAGTTGGTCGTCGGGTTTGGGGCACTTCCCTGGATTGCCCCCGGATCAAGCCTCCACCGGGGCGGCAACGTCCTCGTTGCCCTCGAAGGCCCTTTCCCAAGGCGACGGGGACGTTGGTTCCCGGTCCGAACCGAGACGGCACCGGAATGCGCGGGCTGGGCAAATCCAGTCACCCGACTGGCATCGGATGGACTGGGTGCGGGGACGGGACGGAATCCGGAAATTTTTGGGCGGAAGGACGGAGCTTGCGAGAAACCATGAAAAAGCGGGGCTTTTTCGCGGTGACAGGAGACAACGCGCTTGAACGGCGGAGTTGAGTCCCTAGGTTGCAGCCCAAGTTTGGGAACGCGGCATCGGCATTGCTTGGGACAATTCGGACGATGGCTCCCCACTCCAAGACATGAGTTCATCCGCATCGGTCAATCCGGCGGCGACGTCGACGCCTGAGTATCGGCTGCGGTCCGAGATCGCGATGGCCTGCCTGCCCAGCAGCCAGCGGGATCCCGGTCGGCGGGTGATGTGGGTCAACGCGGTCTGCGCCTTTTTCCTGGCGACCGGGGTGATCGGCATCAAGGCGCCCCTGAACCTCGTGTTGCGCCGGGCGGTGGTGGAGGAAGCGCCGATCGTTCCGGTGGATTTCACGCCGCCGCCGGTGTCCAACCAGACCCCGCAGGAACAGCAGGATACTCCCCGCGAGGCTTTGCCTGACGTGGCGCCTCCCGCGGTCGTGCAACCGGTGGCGGTGGTGGCCGATGAGTCGCTGGTGCCGTTTGCGGTCCCGACGGTGGGGCCGACGGTGGTGGTGCTTCGGCCGCAGGCCGCCAGTGCGCCTCCGGCGAGGCCGGTGGTGACGGCGCCGCCAGCGCCGGCGGTGAATACCGGTCCCCGCAATTTCCGGGTGGGCGAGGGCAGCAACGAAGGCATTTTCGCTCCGCAACCCGAGTACCCGGCCGACGCACGTCGCAAGGGCATCGAGGGGACGGTGAAGCTGGAGATCGAGGTGAACGACGACGGTTCGGTGGGGGAGGTCCGGAAGTTGGTTCCGTCGGGCTCGTTCGTCCTCGATAACAACACGATTTCCTGGGTGAAACGGCGCTGGAAGTTCCCACCCGGCAAGAAACTGATCCTGCACACCGAGTTTGTTTACCAGATGGCGGCCCAGCGCTGAGGTCGCCGGAAGATTTGAGATTCTTTAAACGCTAACTTAACCCGAATCACTCGAATGCTTGCGAATGCGATTGTGGAGTTGTTCCTGGACGGCGGACCCATCATGTGGCCGATCCTGGTGGTCGCGCTGGTGATGGTGGCTGTCATCGCGGAGCGGACTGTCTTCTGGTTCGTTCTGGGGCGGCGCCGGAATCCGGCGGCTTTGGAAAAGGTCCTTGCGGCCATGGACAACCATGATTTCAAGGCGGCGGTGACCGTGGCCAACGGTTCGAGCGACCCGGTGGTGCGGATGATCCATCAGGGTCTGACGCACGTACACGGTTCGCTGGCCGGGGCGCTGCAGGTGGCGGCCGGCGTGGAGATCAAGCGGGCGGGCAAGTTCATGGTGATCATCGACACCTGCATCACCCTGGCGCCGTTGTTCGGGTTGCTGGGTACGGTGGTGGGCATCATGGCGGCCTTCAAGAAGGTGACCGGAGATCTCGCGGTCGAGGCGGTTTCGGCGGGCATCGGCGAAGCGCTGATCGCGACCGCGGCCGGCCTGGGCATCGCGATCGTCGGCGTCTTCTTCCTGAATCTCTTCAATGAATTCCTGGCCAAGCTCCAGTTCGACCTGGAGACGGCTGCCACCAACGTCGAGGTGATGGTGACCAAGGCGAAGCAGGAAGGCTTCGATACCATCACCTTCCGGCGCGAAACCTCCAACGCCTGACGCATGGCTGGAGGAGGAGGCGGGTCCGCGGGACCCACGCGCAAGACGAAGTGGGGCACGCCTGTCCCGCTGAAACGGGCGCGCATCGAGATCATCCCGTTGATCGACGTGATGTTCTTCCTGCTGGCCTCGTTCATGATGGTGTCGCTGTCGCTGCAGAAGGCGGAGACGTTCAAGATGGACCTGCCAGTGGCGTCCACCTCGGCTCCGGACTTCAAGCCGGACATGCTCAACATCGGCATCGAGAAGGATGGCAAGGTCTCGATCGAGAAGAAGTACCTGGCCTTCGACGAACTGGAGCGGATCCTGAAGGAGCGGATCTCGAAGAACACGAACACTCCCGTCTACGTGACGGCGGACCGCGCCGCCCTCCATGGTCACGTCAACCGCGTCCTGGAACGGGTCCGCGCTGCTGGCGTGATGAAGGTGGCGTTCGTCACCGACTCGGGGCCGCCGGGCGGGGCGAGTGCCACCGCAGCGCCCAAACCCGCAGCCACCCCCTGAGGAACAGCCATGCGACTCGGATCTCCCATACCCCTGAAGCGCGCGCGCATTGAGATCATCCCGTTGATCGACGTGATGTTCTTCCTCCTGGCGTCGTTCATGATGGTTTCGCTGAGCATGCAGCGGCTCCGGACGATGAAGATGGACCTGCCTTCGGCGGTGAAGGCGAAGTCGACGAGCAAGCCGGACATGGTCGAGGTGAAGGTCAACCGCAACGGGGACATCACGATCGACTCGAAGCACCATTCGCTGCCGGAGTTCATCGACCTGCTGACGCAGCGCCGCCAGGCCAACACGAATCTGCCGGTCTACGTGAAGGCGGACACGATGGCGACGCATGGCGACGTGCTGCGGATCATCGACACGGCGAAGTCGGTCGGCATCACGAGGGTCTCCTTCCAACTCGACAGCGAGATGCCTGCCGGTCGATGACTGCGGGTGCATGAACCTGCTGGTCATCGGTCGCGTGGCGTTGGCATTGGCTCTGTCGTGGGTCGGGATGGGACCCCTCTCGGCGGATTGGCCGCAGTACCTGGGTCCGACGCGGGATGGCGTCTCTCCCGGCGGGGCTCCGGAGACGTGGCCTCCGGCAGGTCCGCAGTTGCTTTGGAAGGCCGACGTCGGTTCGGGATTCTCAGGGCCGGTGACCCACGGCGACTTCGTGCTGTTGCATCATCGGCAGGGCGACGAGGAGGTTCTGGAAGCCTTCGACCGGAAGTCCGGCAAGTCGCGTTGGAAGGCGGCCCAACCCACCTCGTATTCGGATGACTTCGGATTCGACAACGGTCCCCGCGGGACTCCCGCGGTCGGCGGTGACTTCGTCTACACGTTCGGAGCCGAGGGACGTCTGACGGCGGTGTCCTGGGCGGATGGAAAGCCGGCCTGGACGGTGCCCTTGGGACGCGAACACCGGGCGGACAAGGGGTTCTTCGGATTCGCCTGCTCGCCCTTGGTGGTGTCGAACCGGGTCGTCCTGCATCTGGGTGGCGAGGATGGCGCGGGGATCGTGGCGGTCGATGGCAAGACGGGGAGGTTGGTGTGGCGGTCGACTTCGGACGAGGCCGGTTACGCGAGTCCGATCCTGGCCAACCTGGGCGGCCAGCAACGATTGGTCTGTTTCACGCGCGCTGGCGTGAAGGTGCTGGATCCGGCGGACGGTCGGTTGTTGGCAGGGTTTCCGTGGCGATCGAGGCAAGGGGCGTCCGTCAACGCGGCGACTCCCATCGTTGGACCTGCAGGAATCCTGGTGACGTCCAGTTACAACACCGGGGCTGCACTGCTGCGTTGGAGCGGGACCAGCCTGGAGCGCGTCTGGACCGATGAAGAAGCCCTGTCAGCGCACATCTCGACTCCGGTGCGCCGGGACGGATGGTACTTTGGATTTCATGGCCGGCAGGAACAGGGCGGATCGGTCCGTTGCTTCGAGGGCGCGACCGGCAAGATGCTGTGGGATTCTGGGCGGACAGGGATTGGATCGGTCCTGATGGCCGGGGATCGATTGGTCTTGATGCTGGAGTCCGGCGAGTTGATCCAGGCCGAGGCTTCGGGTGAGGGATGGAAGCCGTTGTGCCGGGCGCAGGTGTTGGGCAGTGGCGTGCGTGCGGCGCCGGTCCTCGATGGAGAGTTGTTCGTGGCGCGCGACCGGAACCGGTTGTTTGCCTACCGCATTCCGAGACGGGCCCAGTGATCCGCGGAGGCACGTCGCGCGGTCTCCACGCGGTGCTGTAGGTCAGGGTTCGCGAAGCAGGGTGTGGAAGGCGTCGAGGATCCGGGGAATGGCGTCCGTCTCGAGCGGGCTCGTTCGGAGGCGCCAGGTCTCGTAGGCACCGAGGGCATGCTGCGAAGGCGGTGGGATGTAGCCGAACCAACCATTGGCCAAGCTGACATTCAGCAGCGGGCGTGGGGCGGCGAATTTCTTCAGGGCGAGACCGGTTTCGGCGAAGATCTCCCCCGGCCATTGGGCAATGCGCAGGTTGCCGATCCGGAAGAGTTGGATGGGCAAGGCGAGTTCGTCCGGGTAATCGGCCAGCAGCACCTGATCGCGGGCGTGGATCTCTGGCCAGGAGCGGAGGTCGGACGCAGGCCGTCCCCCGAGGAGGTCCCGGGCCGCCTGGACCTGTTGGGCCGAGGGTTTGCGGACGCGCACACGGACCTCGGTGGCCCCGGTGGCCAGGATGACGCGGTTGGTGTGGGAGAGCGTGGAGACGACCCGGGCAACTTCCGCGGACAGATCTTCGGCGACACGCCGGATCTGGGCGTAGGGCGGCACCCGGTTCCTGGGCTTGCGGAAGTCGACGTTGTTGATGTCGCCGCTCGTGCCATTGGAAAGGATCGGCACGAAGGGCGGATCCTGCCGGCTCACACCGAGGCGGTCCGTGATCCGGTTGCAGAACTCGCCGAAGTAGTCAGCGCTGATTTCACCCGCGCCGGTCCCACCCACGTAGTGGAGCGAGTAGTTGGCGAACAACGCCAGCGGTTCTCCATGGGCGTGGCGGACCGAGAGCACGAAGACGTCGGGATCGACCGGTCCGGCGAAGTCCTGGTCTTCGGGACTGGGGGATGACCAGTTCATCTTGGCCTGATCGCCGACCTGACCGAGGAGGTTGGTGTACGACGTGCCGGGCTTCACCCGGATGCGACGGTTGAAGACGTGCTGGGGAAGCGTGCCCTTGCCCCACGCGATTTCGGCCGGGGCCAATTGATGCAGCGCTCGACGGACCGAATCCACGACCGGCCCCGGGATCCATTCGCGATAGCCCAGGTCCGGTTCTGCAAGATGGGCCGCGGTCAGCGAACCAGCGGAGTGGGTGTGGGTGGCCGCAATGCAGATCTGGGACGCAGCGAGTCCCGTCACCGCCTGGATCCGCTCCTTGAAGAGGTCCATCAGGGGACGGTCGATCAGGCAGTTGTCGATCTGGACGAAGGCCAGTCGGTTGGAGCCCGATTCCAGCACGAGCGTCCGGACATGGAGTTCGTCGTGGACATGGGTTGACACGACCGGGGCGGTGCCGCCGTTCATCACCGTGCCGATGCGCGGGGTGATGACCGACGTGGCCGCACCCGCGCGAAGCAGCGGTGCAGGTTCGTTGACAGCCGCCGCCGCCGTCCTGGGGCAATGCACGACGACCGCGAGCCACAGCAGCAGGAACCCGACGGCGCTGGACTTCGGTTGCCGTCGCGGATGGGGGAGGAGACCGGGCTTCACGGGTCAGTGCATCTCGACGCTGCAGGTGCCGATGCCGCCCCGGAAATAGTTGAACTGGACGTTCGGGTGGTCGGCGAGAAGCGACATCGGGACGGCGGTGTCGACGATGCCCTTGGAGATCATGTAGGCGGTCAACCGCTGGCCGAAGGGGTTGTCGTGATTGCCCGCGTGCCAGATGGAGACCTTGTCGGCAAGCCAGGTCTCGGCGGGACCCACGGTGATCGCCTGGGTGGGGACCATCGAGATGTTGCCGCCGCCGGACGTCCGCGCGTTCTGCGCGATGGTGAGCGGGTGCAGATCAACGACGCGCGTGGCCAGCTTGCGATACTCTTCCGGGGTCGGCGGCGCCTGACGGTGCTTGCCCGTCCGGGGCAGGGGATCGTTGAAGGCCCAGTGCTTCACGTCACCCTGTCCGCCCTGCATGACGGCACATCGGATTCCCGATCCCCACGTGGCGCGGTAGGGAGCGGTGTTGGCCTTCGGGAAATGCAGGTGGGCGTCGGGGATCCGGAGCTTGCGTTCAATGCGGTCGAAGCACAGTTCGCGGTCGGCTTTTTCGAAGCTGAGCGGGTGGGTCACCGGGGTTTCGAGGCCGGTGGCCGGATCGAACCACTCGTCCATACCCCAGAAATGGCCGTTGCGGACGTCCAGTTGCAGGGCGTTCACGATCCGGGCAACGAGCGGCAGTTGTTCTGTCGGTCCAATGGGGCCGCAGATCCCCACCGGATTGTCGGCGGTGGAACGGCGCCAGGCATCGATGTATTCGAGGGCCTCCGCGAGGTAGAAATCTTCGAGCGTGTCGTAGAGGACGACCTGGAATCCGGGCCGGGAAAGGCGCTGCAGGTCGCGGACGGACAGGCGCGCAACGGCGTCGATCAGGTCGGAGTCGAGCGTGGTGTAATCCCACCAGGCTGGGGCGACGGCGGAGGTGCGACGGGACATGCCGGGAGATTAGCGAGGCCACCCGCCGATAGGAAGGGCGCGAAGTGGGGTGGGGGTGGGGCGATGGAGATTCGCCTCCTGACGTCGGCGGCTACGGGGGACGCGGAGATTCGCCTCCTGACGTCGGCGGCTACGGGGGACGCGGAGGCCCGCCTCCTGACGTCGGCGGCTACGGGGTGGGATCGTCGGCGGCGTCAAAGAAGCCGATGAACATTTCATCCCAGGATTGAAGTCCGAAGGTGACGGCCCGGGAAGGGTCCGGGTTGGCGGGGTTGCCCGCGGAGTTGTCGAATCCGCCCGTGACGAGGAGCCAGGCTCCGGCCGGTACGTGGAGGGGTTGCTCGAGTCGGTAGGCGAACTGCCAGTTGAAGTCGTAGCGCGGCACGAAGAGGAGCGGTTGGCGGCGGCCGTCCGGCAGGAGCAGTTCGTACTTCATCCATTTCCCGCGGACGTGCATGTGGGGCGAGAGTCCGTAGACCGTGGCGGGAGCACGGAAGGCGTAGGAGGCCACGTGGCGGAAATCGGGGTCGCCGGGAGGAATCCGGAAGAGGTAGTCGGAGGCCTGGCGCGTCTCGGCATTCCGGGGTTGGGGGCCGGAGCGGAGGTAGAGGGCGACCTCGGTCTGGTCGGTCTGGGGAGATCCACAAGTCGTGTAGTGCATCTCGAGCTGGAAGGTCGCACCCGCAGGGATGCGTTTACCGACGCCGTCCGGGTAGCTGGCCGGCGTCGCTCCGGGTGCCCAGCCAAAGACATGCACGCCATTGCCCGAACCGTCATCGGGACAGCCAGGCCAACGGGCGTAGAGGATCGCATGGTGGACGATGCGACGGTTGCCCGGGCGGATGTCGGCGCCCCCGATCCAGAACTCGTTCGTGCTCGGGGTCGGGATGGAAATGTGGCGGTACTCGAGGACGCCGGTGGCCGGAATGGACTCCGGTTGCGGCAGTCGCAGGACGGCATCGGGCTTTCCAAGGGGCCAATCGGGAAGGGGTGGAAGCGGTTCGGTCAGCGGGTCAGGTCCGTCACCGCGAGGCGCACCGGCAGCGACCCAGCGGAGGAGTGTCTGGATGTCGTCGCGGGAAAGTCGGTGGGCGTTGGCGAACCGGCCGATCTCCGGGTGGGCATCGTAGGGCGGCATGCGTCGGGTGAGGAGGACCTCCTCGATCATGCGGGCGTAGTTGCGGACGCGGCCATGGCCGTCCATGGCCCAGGGTCCGATGCCGCCGTCGCGATGGCACTCGGCGCAGTGCTTCCGGAGGATGGGAGCGACGTGTTGGGCGTAGTCAGGATGGCTGGCGGATTCGGCCATTGGGACGAACGCGATCCGGCAGCCACGGGCCGGGGTCCTGGCTTGGGAGACTTCCCGGCCGGCCAGGAATTCCTCGAGGGCGGTTTCGAGGAACCGGTTCAAGGCCTTGGGACGTTCGGCACCTTCGGCGTACTGATCATCGATGGCGCCCTGATACAGGACCTTCTGCTTCTCGAGTCCGACGACCACCACTTCTGCGGTGCGCTCGACCTTGAGGGCGAGGGCGACCATCTGGTGGGGGTCGCGGAGGTAGGTCAGGCTCTGCAGGCCCAGTTCGCGCACCTCGCCAAAGGCGTCCCGGACCGTATCGTTGGGGTAGGTGTTGATGACCCATACCGACACGCCCCGTGCGCGGAAGCGGTCGGCGATGTCGATGAGTTTGGGCGTGCTTTTGCGAGCGATCGGGCAGCCCACGCCGGTGAAGAAGAGCACGACGGCTTTCCCCTGGGCCTTCTGGAGTTCGACGTTGTGACCCTGGAGGTCGAGCAGGGCGAAATTCGGGATGGACTGGACCGGGGCGGCCGTGATGCGTGTGGCCAGCAGCGAGCCCATCAGCAGGGCGGCCATCCAACGGAGCGCGATCTTCGGAAAACGGGGAGCCTTGTTCATCATGGATCAGGCCGGAGCTTCGTGCCCGACGTTGCTGAAAATGGCAGGAGAGATCCAGTCGTCACCTCGTTAGAGTTAACGACGGAGTCGTCCGTGGAAAAGGGTTGGCGGCCCCGATCCATCCGGCAGGCTCGCAAGGCATGTTCTCCCAGTCCACGAGTCGGGTGCCATCCAGAGGCCGCGTGATGCGGTCCTGGATGGCGGCGCGGCGTTGTTGGGTCCGGGGCCTGACCTTGGCTGGATTCTGCTTCTCCGGTGCGGTTCTTGCAGGGGAGGTCCGGGTCGAGTCGGTGACCGTGGATGGCCGGGCGATGGAGCGGGCGGTGGTGGAGGCCGGACGTTCGGATGGATTGGAGCTTCCCGCGGGGTCGCATCGGATCTCGTTTCGGATAGGTCCGGTGGACGATGCGGCACGTGGATTGCGCCTGCGTCACCGGTTGCAGGGGATCGAGCCGGGTTGGCAGGAGTCTGGCGGCGAGATGCGCCTGAGCCTGCTCGCGCTGAGCGCAACCGGCGACGTGGTCGGGTTGTTCGAATCGGCCATGCGGGGAGAGAGCGATGGTTGGAACGGGACGCTGGAGGATTCTCCGTTTGTGCAGAGGAGGGAGTCAGCGCCCTTGCCGGCCGGGGTGCGTTTGCTGCGGATCGTCTTCAGTTCCGGCACGTGGGACGCGCGGGATGGAGCGAGCCACCAGGCACTGGGTGCGGCGGGGTTGGATGACTGCCGGATGTGGATGACGAATGGCGCGGGGCAGCGGGTGGACCTGCTGCCGAACACGGCTTTCGAGGAGGGCGCGGACCTCGACGGACCCGGCGCAACTCCGACAGGACTCGTCCGGGGTGGCATGGGACCGAAGATCGCGCGGGTCGTGCGGGTCCGGGAGGCGGGGCGGAATCACGTCCTCGCGCTCGTCGATGACAATCCGAGGAGCGGAGGGGAATGGCGCCGCGAGGTCCTCCTGCCGGAGGACTTGAAGTCGGGTGGAGCATTGTGGATGGAGTGGAAGGAGGCGTACTCGGTGGGGGCGGCCGGCGGGCGGCAAGTGGACTATGAGTGGGTGCCGCCCGGGGATTATGTGTTCGGGGTGCAAGGGGTCACCCCGCTCGGCGAAAGGATCGAAGCCGAAGCCGTGATGGGGCTGCATGTGCCGGAGTTGTGGTGGCGCTCGCCCGCGGCTTGGATGACGGGATTGGTGGTTGTCGGTGCCGGACTCGCTGCGTCCGTCCGCGGTTGGACCCGACGCCGGATGCGTCGCGAGTTGGAGGGATTGGAGCAGGAACGGGCCTTGGAGCGGGAGCGGGCAAGGATCGCCCGCGACCTGCACGACGACCTCGGGACGAGCCTGACCCAGATCATGCACCTGTCGCGTTCGGTGGTCTCCACGGTGCCGTCGGGTTCCCCGGCGGCACAGGAACTCGAACAGATCCACCGCACGTCGCAGGCAATGACCCGTGCCCTGGAGGAAATCGTTTGGGCGGTTGATCCCAAGCACGATTCCCTCGACGGAATCGCCAATTACGTGGCGGGATTCGCGCAGGAGTTCCTCGGCGCCACCAGCATCTCGTGTCGCCTGAACCTGCCTGTGGATCTGCCTGCCCATCCGGTTCCGGCCGAGGTTCGGCATCACTTGTTCCTCGCCTTCAAGGAGGCCCTCAACAACGCCGTGCGCCACTCGGGCGCGAAGTGCGTCACCGTCTCGATGGAGGTCGCCAGCGACGGGTTCATCCTCGAGGTTCGCGACGACGGGCGCGGATGGACGGAGACGCTGGGGGCGGTTGGCCTGGAGCCTCGCCGACGGAGTGGACAGGGTGTTGCCAACTTGAGGGCGCGACTGGAAAGGATCGGCGGTCGGGTCGAGATCGAAGGGGCGTCCGGCGCTGGAACGGTGGTCCGGATGCGAGTGCCGCTGGTGTTGGACGAAGGTGGTATTCCGGCGCGGGTGGAAGGGACGTCATGAGCAATCCAGATCGGATCCGGGTAGCCATCGTGGAGGATGACGAATCGCTGCGGCGCATCTTTGGCGGTTGGATGCAGCGTTCGCCGGGCATGGAGTTCGTTGGTGAGTTTCCGGATGCCGAATCGGCGATCCTGGGACTGGGGTCAGTCCGGCCGGAGGTCGTGCTGGTGGACATCCAGTTGCCGGGGTTGGACGGCATCGAATGCGTGCGTCGGTTGAAGGGCACGCTCGGTTCAACGCAGTTCATGATGCTGACCGTTTACGAGGACGCGGATCGGATCTTCAAGGCGCTGGAGGCGGGCGCGGCGGGATACCTGTTGAAGCGGACCACGCAGGAGGAATTGATCGACGCGATCGTGGAACTCCGGAAGGGCGGGTCGCCCATGACCAGTGCGATCGCTCGGAAGGTGGTGCAGTCCTTCCAACATCCAGCACCGGTTGGGGTGTCGGCCGAGATGGCGCATTTGTCGCCGAGGGAAAGGGAGATCCTGGGCCTGCTGGCGCAGGGTTACCTGTACAAGGAGATCGCGTCGGATCTGGGAATCAGCGTGCCGACGGTGAACGCGCACATCCGGAACATGTATGAGAAGCTCCAGGTCCATTCGCGTGCCCAGGCCGTGGCCAGGTACATGAAGGCGGGGTAGGGCGGTTGGTGAGTCTGGCGGTGGGGTGGAGGCAGGGTGGACATCGGGAGGCAGGACGATAGGGTTCGGGGATGTCGTTGTGTCGATGGGGCGTCGCGTGGCTGGGGGTTGTGGCGTGTGGGTTGCGTCTGGTGGGGCAGACGAATTCCGCGGTGGTCGTTAAACCCGATGACGCCAAGTCGGTGGATCCCGGCCACTCGATGCACGGACAGGCTTACAATGAGGGGCCGCGGCAGCGGGCGCGGTTGATGGATGGAATGCCGGAAATCCGGTTTCCGATCACGACGACCAACGAAATGGCCCGGAAGTTCTTCCTGCAGGGCGTGGGGCAATTGCATGGATTCTGGTACCTTGAGGCGGAACGGTCGTTCCGGGAGTCGGCCTCACATGACACCAACTGCGCGATGGCCTACTGGGGCATGGCGATGGCGAATGGCAATACGGCCAAGCGGGCCGAGGAGTTCATCAAGGAGGCCGACCAGCGGAAGGCATCCGTGACTGAACGGGAGAAGCTATGGATTGCGGCGCTGCACGACTTCCACAAGGACCCGAAGCGGGACCAGAAGGATCGGCGGCGGGACTACACCCGGGCGCTGGAGAACATCATCTACCTGCATCCGGATGACGTGGAGGCGAAGGCTTTGCTCGTGTTTCACTTGTGGGACAGCGGCTACAAGGGTTGGCCGATCGGGAGCGCACAGGCGGTGGAGTCGATCCTGAAGGAGATCTTCGTGGCGCAGCCGATGCACCCGGCGCATCACTATCGGATTCATCTGTGGGATGGGGAGAAGGATGAGTCCGCCATCCGCGCCGTACCGTCGGCCTCCAGGTCCGGCCAGACTTCGCCGGGCGTGGCGCATCAGTGGCACATGGCGGGTCACACGTTCAACCGGTTGAAGCGATATCCGGACATGGCGTGGCAGCAGGAGGCTTCGGTGCGGGTGGACAACTCGCAGTTGATGCAGGATCGGTTGATGCCGGACCAGATCCACAACTATGCGCACAACAGTGAATGGTTGGTGCAGACGTACAACTACATCGGGCAGGTCGGACGCGGTCTGGAGTTGGCGAAGAACATGATCGAGATGCCTCGGCATCCGGCGTTCAACACCCTGGACAAGCAGACGAACGGCATCCCGTACGAGGAGTCCGGGACGGCGATGCAGGGGCGTCGGCGCCTGATGGAGACGTTGCTGCGCTGGGAGCTTTGGGAGGAGACGTTGCGATTGGCCCAGACGCCCTATCTGGAGCCTACGGTGTTCGCCGAGGAGCATGGGCGCCGCGCGCGCTTGATGGGTCTGGCGCACCTTGGACTGGGAGAGGTGGAGCCTGCGCTCGCGCAGGTCCGCGTGATCGAGGAGGCGATGCGCGGGTTGCGGGAGGAGCGTCAGGCGTTTGTCGACGCGGCCGAGGCTCTCGGGCGCAAGGACAAGAAGGGGCGGGGCGACATCGAGAAGGCGATGGCGGAGGCCGTGAAGAAGACGAGTGAGCCGCTGGAGAACCTGGAGAACTACATCGCGGAGCTGAAGGTGGTCGCCGACCTGAAGGCGGGGGAGACGAATGGGATGGTTGCCCGTTTGGAGGGATTGAAGACGGTTTCGAAGGAACGGCTGGCGGGATGGTGGCTGCAGTTGGGCGAAACGAACAAGGCCCTCACCGCGGCGCGGGAAGCGGTCGAGGGGGCCACGAACCAGGTCCATCCGCTGGCCATCCAGACGGAGATCTTCTGGAAGCTGGGCCAGACGAACGAGGCCCTGAAGACCTTTGCGACGCTCCGGGATCGGAGCGCCTGGGCGGATCCGCTCCTCCCGGTGATCCGTCGACTGGAGCCGGTGGCGGCTGCGGCCGGTTACTCGGGCGACTGGCGTCCGGTGGCGACGTACCCGACGGATTCCGGCACACGCCCGGCGATCGAGACGCTGGGGTCGTTCCGATGGGATCCGCAGTCGGCGCCGGGATTGGAGTTGCCGGGCATGGATGGGAAGCCGGTCCGCTTGGCAGACTATCGGGGCAAGCCCGTGCTGGTGGTCTTCTACCTTGGGCATCGCTGCGTGCACTGCATGGAACAGTTGCAGTTGCTGGTTCCCCGGACGCCGGAGTTCCGGTCGGCGGGCATTGATATCCTCGCGGTCAGTACCGATACGGTCGAGGGATTGGGCAAGGCCTTGGCGAATGCCGGCCCGGAAGGGAAGTTCCCGTTCCCGTTGGTTGCCGATCCTTCGAAGTCGGCGTTCAAGGCCTGGCATGCCCACGATGACTTTGAGAACACGGCCCTGCATGGGGTGTTCCTGGTGGACGGCGACGGGTTGGTGCGCTGGCAGGACATCGGGTTCGAGCCGTTCAAGGACTTCCATTTCCTCCTGCCTGAGGCGAAGCGGTTGCTGTCGATCGGGAAGAAGGGGTGAGGGGTGAGGGAGTTTTCAGATTCAAGATTCAAGTTTCAAGGAGGGTGTCGTCGGCGTGCCGTAGCCGATGAGGTGACGAGGCGGGATTCCAGCAGGTTCCCAGTTGCCAGATTCCAGAACTGGCGACTGGTATCTGGAAATGGGCAACTCCCCCGGCCCCGCCTCCTGACGTTGGCGGCTACGGAGGCTGTGGGAAGCCTGAGGGAAAATGGCGCTTTGCATGCCGGGGCGGGATCGGGGATGTTCTGGGCTTCGAGAGTCATGTTTACCGGCACGTATACCGCGATTGTCACGCCGTTCCGCGACGGCAAGGTCGATGAGGCCGCCCTCCAACGTCTGGTTGAATCCCAGGTCAAAGGCGGGGTGGATGGAATTGTTCCGGTCGGGACGACCGGGGAATCCCCAACCCTCGACTACGACGAACACATCCGCGTGGTGGAGTTGTCGGTGAAATTTGCCAAGGGGCGGATCCTGGTCATCGCCGGAACGGGCGCGAATTCAACGTCGGAGGCGATCTACCTGACGCAGCGTGCGGAGCAGGTGGGTGCGGATGGGTCCCTGCAGGTGGCGCCCTACTACAACCGTCCGACGCAGGGCGGGTTGTACGAGCATTTCGCCGCGGTGGCCCGGTCGACGAAATTGCCCCTGCTCCTGTACAGCATTCCGGGCCGTTGCGGGGTGGAGATCGGCATCGAGACCTGCGCGCGGTTGGCCAAGGATTTCAAGAACATCGTCGGGATCAAGGAAGCGGGCGGGAATGCGGATCGGGTGAGCCAGATCCGGGCGGCCTGCGGACCGAAGTTCACTATCCTGAGCGGGGACGATGCGTTGACGCTGCCGTTCATGGCGGTGGGTGCGCATGGGGTGATCAGCGTGGCGACGAACGTCGCGCCGAAGCCGGTCAGTCGGATGGTGAAGGCGTACGCGTCCGGCGACGTGAAGGGTGCCCAGAAGCTGCACTTCCAGCTGTATCCCTTGTTCAAGGACCTGTTCCTCGAGACGAATCCGGCCCCGGTGAAGGCGGCGTTGGTGATGATCGGGATCGGGACCGAGGAGATCCGGTTGCCGCTGGTACCGGTGAGCGAAAAGACCCGGGAGCAACTGCGGGCGACGCTGAAGTTGACCGGCGTGTTGAAGTAGGGGGGGCAGGGAGTTTCCAGTTCCCAGTTGCCAGATTCCAGAGTGGGCGATTGGGAGGTTTTGGTAGTTCTGCCTCCTCACGTCGGCAGCTACGGCCTGAGGGGTAGGCGACGAGGTAACGAGGCGAGGTCTGGGATCTGCCTCCTGACGTCGGCAGCTACGGCCTGAGGGGTAGGCGACGAGGTGACGAGGCGAGGTCTGGGATCTGCCTCCTGACGTCGGCAGCTACGGCCTGAGGGGTAGGCGACGAGGTAACGAGGCGAGATCTGGGATCTGCCTCCTCACGTCGGCAGCTACGGACGTCGGCAGCTACGGGCGTCGGCGGCTACGGAGGTCAGGCGAGGACGTCGCGGATGACTTCGCCGGAGACGTCGGTCAGGCGGAAGTCGCGTCCGGCCTGGCGGTAGGTGAGGCGTTCGTGATCGAAGCCGAGGAGGTGGAGCAGGGTGGCGTGGAGGTCGTGGACGCTGGTGCGGTTCTGGACGGCGCGGAATCCGAACTCGTCGGTGGCGCCGTAGGCGGTTCCGCCGCGGACGCCGCCGCCGGCGATCCAGACCGAGAACCCGTAGTGGTTGTGGTCGCGTCCGAGCTTGGATTTACCGCCGTCACTGAGTTCGACGGAAGGAGTGCGACCGAACTCACCGCCCCAAAGGATGAGGGTGTCCTCGAACAGGCCGCGTTGCTTGAGATCGGTCATGAGGGCGGCGATGGGGCCATCGATGTCGTTCGAGTGGGTGCGGATGTTGCCCTCGATGTTTTCGTGGTGATCCCAGGGTTGGCCGGCGCCGTGCCAGAGTTGGACGAAGCGGACGCCGCGTTCGAGGAGGCGTCGGGCGATGAGTGTCTGGCGGCCGTGGACCGTGTCGCCGTAGGCGGCCCGGACGTGGGCGGGTTCGCGTTGGATGTCGAAGGCGTCGGACGCTTCGAGTTGCATCCGGAAGGCGAGTTCGAAGGACTGGATGCGCGCCTCGAGTCGCGGATCGTTGCCGCGTTGCTGTTGGTGGGCGGCGTTGAGTTCCTGGAGCAGGTCGAGTTGCCGGCGTTGGGTGGGGACGTCGGCGTGGGGGCTGCGGATGTGTTCGATGAGTTGGGCGACCTCGCGGTGCTGGGGATCGACGAACGTTCCCTGGAAGACGCCGGGGAGGAAGGCGGACTGCCAGTTCTCGGAATCCTTGATGGGCATGCCGCCGGGGCACATGGCGACGAACCCCGGGAGGTTCTGGTTCTCGCTGCCCAGCCCATAAAGCGTCCATGCACCGAAGGACGGGCGCACCTGCACGCTGTCGCCGCAGTTCATGAGCATGAGCGAGGGCTCATGGTTGGGAACCTGCGCGTGCATCGAACGGATCACCGCGATGTCGTCGGCGTGGGCAGCGGTTCGGGCGAAGAGATCGGAGATTTCGAGTCCGGACTGGCCTCGCGGGCGGAAGGCGAAGGGCGAGGGGAAGGCCGCGCCGGTCTTGCGTTCGGTGCGGAGGTAATCGCCCGGGATGGGCTTGCCGGCGTAGCGGGTGAGGGCGGGCTTCGGATCGAAGGTGTCGACGTGGGACGGACCGCCATTGAGGAAGAAGTGGATCACGCGCTTGGCCCGCGGGGCGAAGTGCGGTGCCCGGGGTGCGAGTGGGGACGGAGCGGACGGAGGTGCTGCCGCTGCGGCCGACTGGGAAAGCGTGGCGAGCAAGAGCGCGCCGAGGCCCATGCCGGAGCGGCGGAGGAAGTCGCGTCGGGAGTGGAACGGGTTCATGGCGTGGGGGAGTTCAGTCGACGAAGGCGAACTCGTTGGTGAGGAGCAGCACATGGGCGTACTGCTCCCACGGGTCGAGCGGTTGGTTGGAATTGGCCGGGCCGGTGAAGCCGCGGGCGGCGTCCCAGGTGGACGAGCCCGAGGTCACGACGGGGTTCCACAGGAACTGGTCGAAGCCCAGGCCAACGCCGATATCGACGACGAAGTCGAGGGTGTCACCGGCTTCGAGTTGCAGGGCGCTGCCGGTGAGTTCGGATCGACCGTGGTGGACGGAGGCGGAGGCGAGGGTTCCGTGCCGGCTGGAGATGACAAAGCCGCGGACGCCGTCGCCTTCGGTGGGTTCGTGGACGAGGGTGCCCGAGAACGAGACGGTGACGTTGCGGGGAGCGGTCCAGCGGCGGATGCAGGCGAAGGCGCGGGTGTTGCCCGGGTGACCGCCGGTGGCGGTGAGTTGGGCCCAGCCGGTTTCGCCGCCGGGGAGAGACTCGGCGCCCTGCCACGCCGTGCCGGTGAAGTGAGGCAGGGGTTTGAAGGACTTCAGGCGGCGCGCGGCTTCGTCGTACTCACCGGATCCATGGAGCCAGGGCGAAGGCTCGGGAGGCTTCTCGCGACGGGCATCGGCTTCGGCGGCCTGCTGGAGAAAGCGCAGGCCGGTGGCGAGTTCGGCGTCGGTCGGGCTTCGTTGGAAGAGCGCCTGATGCAGGCGTCGGATGCGTTCGGATGCCGGGTGGTTGCCGGAGGAGATGGCGAGTTTGCGGGCACGTTGGGCGGCGAAAGGACCGTTGAGAAAGAAGAGTCCCTGTTGCGGAACGGTGGTCTCGTGGCGGACGGCGACGTGGAGGTCGGGATTGGCGAAGTCGAACGTGCGGAGGACGCCGGGGAGGAATTGGCGATCGACGAACGCGTAGACGGTTCGGCGGCGGTTGGCGGCGTCGAGGAGTTCGGAGGATTTGCCACCGCGGGCGAGACTGAGTTCGCCGGAGACGGCGAGCATGGCGTCGCGGACCTGCTCGAATTCCAGGCGGTGTCCCGGGAAGGCGGACAGCAGGCGATGGTTGGGATCGGACTCCGGCGCGGGGCGGTGCGCGGTCTGGTAGACGGCGCTGAGGACGATCCGGCGATGGAGTGACTTGATGCTCCAGCCGTCTTCGATGAAACGCAGGGCGAGCCAGTCGAGGAGTTCGGGATGGGAGGGGGGTTGGGCGCGGAGTCCGAGGTCGCTGGGCGTCTCGACCAGGCCACGGCCGAAGTGGTGTTGCCAGACGCGGTTCACGAGCACGCGTGCGGTGAGCGGGTTGGCGGGATCGGTGATCGCCCGTGCGAGTTCGAGTCGGCCGCTTCCCTGGGTGAAGGGCCGACGGCCAGATCCGGAAAGGATGCCGAGGAACTGGCGTGTAACCTCCTGGGCGGGCTGGGACGGACTGCCCCGGCGGAACACGCGGGGATTCGGTTGGCTCGGTCGGTCCCGAAGGATCAGGGCGGCGGGTTGGCCAACTTCCAGCCAACGTCGGTCGACGTCGGCCCGGAGCTTGTTGAGTTCCTCACCGATCGGCGTGGGCAGGTAGTACTCGATGTTGACGATCGCGGTGTCGGGAACGGTGGTGGGCGAATCGGGCGAATGGAGGAACTCGTGGAGTTGGGCGACGGCGGCGCTGGGAACAGCAGGAGGGTTGACCTTGGCGGCGGCGGTGAAGTCGACCTCGGCGGCCTGAAAGGTCTCGCCGTAGCGTGCTGCCACCTCGCGCATCGAGGTGACCGGGCGCTGGAAAGCGAGGCGGACGCGTTCGTTGAAATGAGCGTCGGAGAGCAAGGGTTCCAGGATCGCGCGGGCCTGACCGGCGAATCCGGCTCCTTCGCGTGGTTCGATCGCCGAGAGGCGGTGCCACGGTTCGAAGATCGGGTGGCGGGTGCCGCGGGTCTGGCGCAGGAAATCGCGCCAGCGACGGACCGAGTGCGGGATGATGTCGGCGTCGGAGAGGATCTGTTCGAAGCCTTCCTCGGGGTAGTTCTGGAGTTCGAGTTGGGCGACGAGGTAATCGGCGAGGCGGGTGCGGAGCCGGGCGTTGGCTTCGCCGAGGCGTTCAGCCTGCTTCGAGTGGTAGGCTTGGAGGCGTTCCCGGGCGTTGGCGTCGTGGACTTCGCCGAGGGCGACCGGCAGATCGTCGGCCCCGTGGAATACGCCGTAGAGCGAGTAGTAGTCGTCGGTGGGGATCGGGTCGTACTTGTGGTCGTGGCAACGGGCGCAGGTGACGGTCAGGCCGAGGGTGGTGCGGGTGACGACGTCGATGCGGTCGTCGATGATGTCGTGGGTGACGCCGAGGAAACGTCTGCCGATGGTGATGAAGCCCATGGCGGCGAGGTCGGGTGAATCCGGGGCGACGAGTTGGTCCGCGGCGATCTGGAGTTGGAGGAAGCGGTCGTAGGGAAGGTTGGAGTTGAAGGCCTGGATCACCCAGTCGCGGTAGGCCGGGGCGTGGATGAAGCGTCGTTCCTCGCGGCCGTAGACGTAGCCCTTGGTGTCGGAGAAGCGGGCGACATCGAGCCAGTGTCGCCCCCAGCGTTCGCCGTAGGCGGGGCTGGCGAGCAGGCGGTCGACCCAACGGTGGATGGCAGCTGGGCGGTCCTGTTCGAAGTCGGAGTTGAAGGCCTCCACGTCGGCACGGGTCGGCGGCAGGCCGGTCAGATCGAAGGACAACCGGCGGAGGAGAGTGCGGGGATCGGCGGGGGGAGCGGGTTCGAGATGGGCGGAACGGAGGCGGGCGAGGATGAAGGCGTCGATCTCGGTGCGGGGCCAGGTGGAGTCCGGTTGCGATGGAACTTGGACGCGTCTGGGCGGTTGAAAGGCCCAGTGAAGGTGGGCGTCCGGAGGGGGCGCGGCCTGGGTGGAATCCGGGAGGGCGAGGAAGGCCGCGAGCCCGATGAACGCGAGGAGGCGCAAGAAGCCTTCCACAGGGCGATCGCGATGGGAGATGTGGGAGGAGGAGGGCACGGGACTTGGATCAGGGGGCCGGGGTCACAACGCGGTAGAGGCGCTGGCTGGACTGGGCCTCGGGGAGGATCTGGAACTGGAGGGTGCGGCGCCCCGCGGCGGCGGGCACGGTTTCAATCGTCACCCACGCGGCGGCCAAGGATTCGTGGGCCTGCAGGGCATAGGATCGATCCGGCTCGGCGGTGAAGCTGACCTGGAGGAGCTGAGCGTTGAGTGTGACTGCGAGGGCGAGCACCGAGGTGGCATCGCGGGGATTCGTGCCGGCGCGCCATTCGTCGAGGTTGGAGCGGCCGTCGTTGTCCGGATCCAGGAG
>CAIMMI010000124.1 GCA_903842505.1 uncultured Verrucomicrobiota bacterium
CCACGCGGCGGAAGGGCGATTCGCAGCGCCGGGCGTGGTTGGGTGTAGTTCATCCCAATCCACGGGATCCAGCGCCGGGAGTGGCGAAAGACTTCCGGGAAGGACCGGTTCTGTCGCCCCGCTGGGGCTGGGGAGGCACAACCCACGTCCACCTACGGCTCACGCCCTGAGCTGCGGTCTCTCGGCCCTCCGGGCCTGCGCCGCTCCCGTGTGTTTTCCACCGCCAGTCCCTTTGAGGTTTTCCGCTTCCGGTGGATGCTTGGGACCATGGACTGGAGCGATGGGGTGTTCCCGACAACGCGGGAGGGTGCGCTGGCACGGTGGGCGGAGTTCCTGCCGCGGGCCGGCGCATACGGTTCCCTTCGAAACCGCGTTGAGCCGGGCCATCCTCACGTCAGTCGGCTTTCCCCGGCGATCCGCGGTCGGCTCGTGACGACGTCGGAGTTGGTGGAATCGCTGTTCGCCGCGCATCCGTTCGGTCGCGTGGAGAAGCTCGTCCAGGAACTCCTCTGGCGGGACTACTGGAAGGGCTGGCTCGAGATGCGGCCCAGCATCTGGACCACGTATCGCCGGGAGCTGGACCCTCTGAAGCGCCACGGCGACCCGGCAATCCTCGAACGCGCCGCCGAAGTCATGGCCGGCCGCGGCGGCATTGCTGTCATGGATCGGTTTGCGCGGGAACTCATCGAAACCGGATACCTCCACAACCACGCCCGCATGTGGTGGGCGGGTTACTGGATCCATATTGAGCGGTTGCCGTGGGAACTCGGCGCCGACTTCTTCTATCGCCACCTTCTCGATGCCGACCCGGCGAGCAATACGCTCGGCTGGCGTTGGGTGGCGGGATTGCAGACGCGTGGCAAGGCCTACCTCCCGCGCCGATCGAACCTGGAGAAGTACTGTGCGCCCGCCTGGCTTGCAGATACCACGGGCCTCGATCGCCTCGACGATGACGTCGTCCGCATCCTCGAGCTTCCCTGGCAGGCTCATCCGCCCTGCCAGCCGTGGCGGCCTCTTCCGGAGCGACCTGAACTGCCCGAAGGACGCTGGGGCCTTTGGATCCACGGCGAGGACCTGACGCCCGAGTTGTCGGCGTTGGGAGGTCTCCACCCGGAATGTGTGCTGACCGTCCTCGACGAACCGTTGATGCGCACGCTCGGCCTCTCCGAGGCTCGCGTGGCCTACATCCGCGATCCCCTGGCCGATGCGCGGACCCGGGCGGCCGCGCACTTCGGCTGTCCTGTCGAGCAGCGGGCCCAGGGAGGATTCGCGGCGCATCTGACTGCCGTCGCGCGCGAGCGCCGCCTCGATGGATGGATCGCCATGCGTCCCGCCGTCGGACCCCTGGGCGATGCGATGGAGGGCATCGAGTCAGCGCTCGGGAGCGAAGGCCTGCGGATCCATTGGTGCCGACGGCGCTGGGATGAACTGCGCTGGCCGCGGGCTTCCTCTGGGTTCTTCGGCTTCTGGGAGAAGGTTCGCGAACGACTTTCCGAGGGCGTCCGGACGGATCCTTCCCAGGGACTTCTTCCCCTGTGAAGCCGGCGAATTCTCCATCGCGCGAACCCTGGCAGGTGGTCTGGTTCAAGCGCGACCTCCGCATCCGGGATCATGCTCCGCTCTGCCAGGCCGCGGCGAACGGCCCGGTCCTGGGTCTCTACCTCTATGAGCCCGAGCTGCTGTCCTCCCCGGAATGGGATCCGACGCATTCGCAGTTCATCGCGGAGGCCCTGCGGGAACTGGCGCGCGAACTCGCAGCCCGCGGGGGCCGGCTACTCCTGCGCCGCGGCGAGGCTGTCGAACAATTGGAACGGCTCCATCGCGAGATCGGATTCAACAGCCTTTGGTCCCATGAGGAGACTGGGAACCGGATTACCTTCGACCGCGACCTTCGCGTCGGCCGCTGGTGCCGTGACCGGGGCGTGCGTTGGGTGGAAATCCGGCAGGACGGCGTGATCCGCCGGCTGCGTTCCCGCGACGGCTGGGCTGAGCGCTGGAACGGGACCATGGGGACCCGTGCGTTTGAGGCCCCGGGTTCCCTCGGCGGCGGCAAGGGCGACTCGCTGGAATGCGACGGGATCCTGGGTCCCGAGTCCCTTGGATTGGGTTCCGTGAACGCGGTGGAGCTTCAACTCGGCGGCGAGTCGACGGCGTGGGAAACGCTGGGGAGCTTTCTCCAGTCACGCGGTGCCGGTTATCGCAGCGACATGTCGAGCCCGGTCACCGCCTGGACCGGATGCTCGCGTCTGAGTCCGTACCTCGCGTGGGGCTGTATCTCGATGCGGACCGTGCATCAGGCGGCCACGCAGCGACTCGAGTCCCTGCGCATGGAGCGGACCGCAGGACGTGCGTTCGACCCGCGCTGGTCCGGGGCGCTCGCGAGCTTCCAGGCGCGGCTGCGTTGGCACTGCCACTTCATGCAGAAGCTCGAGGACGAACCGCGTATCGAGTTCGAGAACTTCAGCCGGGTGTATGACGGCCTCCGGGAAGAATTCACGGTGTCGGATCCAGGTCAGGAACGGCTTGCGGCGTGGTGCGCTGGACGCACGGGGTTTCCCATGGTCGACGCCTGCATGCGCGCGGTACGCGCGACGGGTTGGCTGAACTTCCGGATGCGCGCCATGGTGGTCAGCGTGGCCAGCTACCATCTCTGGCTGCACTGGCGTCCGACCGCCCTGTACCTCGCCCGGTGCTTCCTCGACTTCGAGCCGGGAATCCATTTCAGCCAGTTCCAGATGCAGAGCGGCACCACCGGCATCAACACGCTCCGCATCTATTCGCCCGCACGCCAGGTCATCGACCAGGACCCGCACGGCGTCTTCATCCGACGCTGGGTTCCGGAGCTGGCGGATGTTCCCGACACCTTCCTTCCTGAGCCTTGGCGCATGAGCCTCTCCCAGCAGGAATCGTCCGGTTGCGTCCTCGGCGTCGACTACCCGCGGCCGATCGTCGACGACCGGAAGGCTGTCGCCCTCGCCAAGGAACGCCTGTACGCCATCCGCCAAAGCGCCGGGGCACGCGACGACGCCCGTCGGGTCGTACAACGCCACGGCAGCCGCAAGCGAGGCCACTTCCGCGGCGCTGACCACGAACTCCTCTTCCGCGAACAACTCCTCCGCGAAGGTCCTTCGGAGGAGCCGGGCCTCATGCAGCCAGAGTTGTTTTGAGGGGAGGGAATCTTCGCACCCCCTTTGTCTCCAACCCAGCGTGGACATCGGGAGCGTCTTGGGGGAGAAGTTCCCCCATGTCTCCGAACTCATCCTCCGGCTGGTCTTCGCAACCCGCTGTCTTTCGACCGGAAGGCGCACCGGCGATCGCCGCTGCCGGGGATACCTATCGCATGATGGTCGACGGACGGCATACAGGCGGCCAGTTCACGTTGATCGAGATCCGGGTGCTGCCCGGGGGTGGACCGCCACCGCACGTCCATCGTCGGGAGGACGAGACGTTCTTCGTGATCGAAGGCGATCTCCAATTGTGGGTGGATGGGAAGACGATCGATGCGCCCGCCGGGACCTGTGTTTTTGCGCCGCGCGGCATTCCCCATCGGTTCACCAATGCTTCCAGCAAGCCGACCCGCTTCCTGCTGATCGCGAGCCCGTCTGGATTCGAGGATTTCCTGCAATCATTCGCCACGCCGGTAGCGTCGTTGGAATCCACGCCGCCGCCGGTGACGCCGGAGTTGATCCAGACCCTGCTGGCCGTCGCCCCGAAGTACGGCATCGAGATCCTGCCGCCCCCGTCGGGCCACGCGCACTGAGCCGGCTCGTGGGGACACTCGCCCCACCGGCGATGAGCATCGAGGGGTGGGGCGAGACTCCGTCGAGCCGCTCCAGAGTTCGAAGTTTTCAGTTTCAAGTTTCAAGCACCCGACCGGCCTTCAAACTTGAATCTTGAAACTCGGGACTCCTTCCCGGCTCGTGGGGACACTCGCTCCACCGGCCCGCTTCCACCTATTGCATGGCGGCGAGGAGTTCGGCGAGGGGGACGACGGCGAAGCTGGTGGCGGAGTCGCTCATGGCATACGGGATGATGAGCTGCTCGCCGTGCAGGATGGCGCCGCAGGTATAGACCACGTTGGGCACATATCCTTCGCGTTCGGATTCGTTGGGGCGAAGGAGCGGTTCGCGAAGTCGGCCGATCACGATACTGGGGTCGTTGAGGTCGAGGAGGAACGCGCCGAGGCAGTACTTGCGCATGGCGCCCACCCCGTGGCTGAGGACGACCCAGCCGGCCGGGGTCTCGATGGGGGAGCCGCAGTTGCCCAGCTTGACGAACTCCCACGGCTGGTCTGGGGAGAGCAGGACCTTGGGTGACTGCCAGTACAGCAGGCTGTCCGAGAACATCAGCAGGATGTTCTCGTCGTCCTGACGGGAGAGCATGGCATAGCGGCCATTGATCCTGCGTGGGAACAGGGCCATGCCCTTGTTCTGGACCGCAGGGCCGCTGAGGGAGCGGAATCGGAACCGGAGGAAATCAGACGTTTCCAGCAGCTGGGGCTGGATGGACTTGCCGTCGTAAGCGGTATAGGTGGCGTAGTAAACCGACGTCCCGTCGTCGTTGTGGAACTGGACGAATCGGGCGTCTTCAATGCCATTGCTTTGGCTGGGGGCGGCGGGGAAGAGGATCCGCTGGGACAGGAGGCTGGTGGCGGGGAAGAGGACCTCGAAGTTCGATTCGGCGAGCATGAGGATGCCGCGGGCGGCCCACACGGCGGTGGCGTCCGAGGTTTCGGTGAGACCCGACGCGAGGAGTACCTGATGGAGTTCCTTCAGGGTGAAATCCTCGTGGAGCTTGTCGAGGACGCGCCTGCAGAACTCATTCTGCACGCCGGACTCCTCGAGTCGGTGGGTGAAGAGCGCCTTGGCATAGGCGACGGTGCTGACCCGTTCCGGTTCCATGACGAAGGGCACATCCGGAACGAGGGATATCCGCTGGTCCCGGTTGAGGACCCCGGTGCGGAAGGTGATGGACGAGATGTGGCCCTCGCCGGTGGCCCGCAGGCTGAGGATGAAGCGCAGGGAACCTTCCGCCAGGCCGGATTGGTCGGGATGCGGAACGATCGACGGATTGAAGAGCGCGGCGGATTCGATGGAGTACTCGTTGGTGAAGTAGGCGCCCAGAAGGAGCTGCCGCTCCGCGGACGGGGTGGCGCCAGGTTCCAGGTGGATCTTCAACTGCTCGTATCGGGTGCGGAAGGTCTCTTCCACCTGCACGTGGCGGTCGGCGAACGCGCCGAGGACGCCGCGAAGCGAGTCGGCAACCTCCTCCTCGGGCAGCGCCATCACCCGGGCGACGATCCGGCGGGAGATGTCATCGGACGACGGGCGGAACGGCCGCATGAGGACCCGCGAGCGGTTGGGGAGGAGGGTGGGCCCGATGCGTCTGGCGTTGAGGAGGGAGGGCTGGGGAGCATTCATGGGGCCGTGGGATGGGAAGGTTGGAGGGAGGCTAGCTGGACGCGGGATCGCGGAAGCTGGTCAGGGAGTTTTGCAGCGACTGCATCTCGGCGAGAGCGAGCAGGAAGGCGAGGGTGGATTCGGCACCCTGGTTCTGGCTCAGGCGGTCCATGTGGAGGCCGTCGCGACAGCCGCCGGTGGTGGAATCGTAGACGGACAGACCGAGGTCGTTCCGGCCGAGGAACCATTCGAACGCGCGGCCCGCTTCGGCCACCCAGAACGGATCTCCCGTGGCCCGGTGCGCCTCGATACACGCGGACACGGTGACCTGGGCTTCGATGGGTTGCTGGTCGAAGACGGCCCGCTCCTGGCCACGACGATAGAATCCGTTGGAACCGATGGGGCGGAAGGATCCGGCCTCGGAGGTCTGGATGCCGACGAGCCAGCGGAGGGTGCGCAGGCCGAGTTCCAGCATGGGTTCGTGGCCGAGGCAGCGGCCGTTGAGGATCATGGCGTGCGGGAGGCGCGCGTTGGCGTAGGAGACGGATTCCTCGAACCAGGTCCATTCCTCGGTGGCGGCGTCGGCGTACCGCTGGACGAGTTTGGCAGAGAGGGTTTCGCGGATCTGGCTGGCCCGGCGGTCCCCACCAAACCGGCGCAGGTATTCGTCGATGCCGATGAGCGTGTAGGCCCAGGCGCGGGGCGATGCGAACCCCGCGGCGACCGGCAGGGCGCGCTCGAAGAGTTCTGCCGCCAGCATCTGGAAGCGGCCGTGTCCGGCCTGCGAGACGCAGAGTCCGAGCGCCCAGAGTGCGTGGCCTTGGCAATCTTCGGAACCGATCTCCTCGAGCCAGTTCCGTCCGAAGCCCATGAAGTTCCGGAACCGCCCGGTTCGCCGGTCGAAGGCGTGGTTCACGAACGCCATGTAGGTGGCGGCATGGGATTTCAGGAGCGGGGAATCGTTGCCCAACTGCTGCAGCATCAGCACGAGCATCAGCGCGCGTGCGTTGTCGTCGGTGCAGTAACCCTCGGAGAAGTTCGGCACCGTGAAGGACGCGTGCTGGAAGATCCCGGTGGAGTCCGTCATGCGGAACAGGTGGTCCAACTTGAGCGTCGGCAGCTGGCCTGGCGTTTCGTCGAGCGTCTTGATGGGCGACGCCTTGCGGCCGATGAAGCTGTGGTCGTGGCGTGCGCGGACGAAGGACTCACCGTAGTGCTGCGCGCAGCGTTGCCAGATCATCTCGCGTCCGAGGCGGTAGGCCTGCTTGCGCATGGCGTGGCGGGTGGCGTCGTCGCGGAGAAGATCAATCACGGCGGTCGCAATGGACTGGGGATCACGAAACGGAACGAGCCGTCCGCGATCGTCGGCCAGGAGTTCCGTGGCGTGCCAGTAGGGCGTGGACACCACGGCGTTTCCGGCCCCGAACGCATACGCCAGCGTGCCGGACGTGATCTGGGTCTCGGTGAGGTAGGGCGTGAGGTAGATGTCCGCGGCACCGATGAAGCGCATGAGTTCGCCGAGTTCAACGAACCGGTTGAAGAAGACGACGTGGCGACGGACGTCGAGGTCCCGGGCGAGGCGTTCCAGGCCCAACCGGTAGGCCTCGCCCTCATCGCGCAGGAGGTTCGGATGGGTCTGGCCCACGACGATGTAAACGACGTTGGGGAATTCCCGGATGATCTCCGGCAGGGCGCGCAGGGCGTACTCGATTCCCTTGTTGGGCGAGAGCAGCCCGAACGTGAGCAGCACTTGTTTGCCGACGACCCCGAACTCGTCCTTGAAGTAGTTCGGATCGGCGAACGGCATGTCCGGGATGCCGTGGGCGATCAGGTCGATCTTGGCCGGCGGCGCCTGGTAGACCTCGCGCAGGAACTCCGAGCCCCGTTCGGTCATGACGACCAATCGGGTCGAGAGCCGGATCAGATCCCGCATGACGCGGCGCTGGTCCGGGTTGGGCTCGCGCAGGATCGTGTGAAGGGTCGTGACGATCGGCATCTGCAGTTCGCGCAGAAGGGCGAGCAGATGGCTTCCGGCGGGACCACCGTAGATCCCGAACTCGTGCTGCACGCACACGAGGTCCACGTTGGTGATGTTCAGGAAATCCGCCGCCCGGAGGTAGGACGGCAGTTCCTGTTCGGCGATTTCGAACCGGACTTCCGGCGGGTATTCGTAGCCGCCGGCGACGTCGTTGACCGGGACGACCGGGCACTGCATTTCGGGGAAGGCCTTTGCCATCGCGCAGCGCAGGTCCGTGGTGAACGTTGCCAGGCCGCACTTGCGGGGAAGGTAGTCGCCGATGAAGGCGACCTTCTGGATCGAGCTGAGATCGGGCATGGGAAAGTGGAGGTCCTGGACAGCCGCGTGCCGCCGGAAGCACTCCAATCTCCTGCCCGGGACACCCTCTCCGCCATGGGGTGTTTCCTGATGGGACCGGCCGACGCGGCGAGAGGTAGGGTGGAACTCTGTCGGGCCTCGTGGGACACTCGACCCATCCCTCGCGGGACGGGATGCGCCAGGGCCTGTCCCGTCCTGACTCCACGCTCGCGCTTCGGGCAGGATGCGCTCATTGTACAGCCCATGTTCCGCGTGTTGGATTCGCGTCATGTTGCCGTTGTTCTTGCCCTGACCGTCACCCCGCTGGCGTTCGCGGCCGACATCGATGTCCAGAAGACCGTCGTCACCCAAGGTCCGTACAAGCCGCTCGTGGCGGATGAACGGGCTCCCGAGCCGCTCCTGGCGCCGGCTTCCGGCGAAGGCGCGGCGCGGATCCGGCAGTTCGAGTTGGCCACGGGATTGAAGGTGGACCTCTGGGCGGCTGAACCCATGCTGGCCAATCCGGTGGCATTCTCGGTCGACGAAAAGGGCCGCGTCTTCACCGCGGAGACCTACCGGTACCGCACCAGCGTCCTCGATATCCGGCACTACATGTTCATGCTCGAGGATGATCTCGCCTGTCGGACGATCGAGGACCGGCTGGGGGTCATCCGGAAGTGGTTCGGCCCGGAAGGCGAACAGAAGTTGTCGCGGGAGACGGAGATCATCCGGTTGCTGGAGGACGCCGACGGAGACGGCAAGGCGGACAAGTCATCGGTTTTCGCAGACCGCTTTTCGAGTCCGTTGGCGGGTATCGGGTCGGGCGTCCTGGCCTGGCGCGGGGATGTGTGGTTCACGGAGATCCCGAGCCTCTGGCGGTTCACGAAGGGGAACGCCGGGAATCCGCCGAGGTCGGAGGTGGCGTCGGATCCGAGGCCGATGATGGGATACCGGGGCGAAGAATTGCTCCGGGGTTTCGGGGTGCGGTTCAGCTTCACGGGACACGACCTGCACGGGTTGCGGATCGGGCCGGATGGTCGGCTGTATTTCAGCGTGGGCGACCGTGGGGCGCACGTGACGAGCCGGGAGAAGTACGTGATCGATCTTCCGGACGAGGGCGGGGTGTTCCGGTGCGAGCTGGACGGATCGAACCTGGAGTTGGTCCACCGCGGCCTTCGGAATCCGCAGGAGCTGGCCTTTGACGAGCGGGGCGACCTGTTCACGGGCGACAACGATTCAGACCAGGGCGATCGGGAGCGCTGGGTCCGGGTGCTGGATGGAGCGGACAGTGGCTGGCGGGTGGGTCACCAGCATGCGCCGTTGGGTCAGGCTGGCATGTGGAACATGGAGCGGTTGTGGGTACCGCATTTCCCGGGGCAGGCGGCGTACCTGCTGCCGCCGATCGCCAACATTGGCGACGGGCCGGGAGGGTTGGTTTACGACTACGGTTCCAGCCTGCCGGCGGCCTTGAAGGGGCGTTTCCTGCTGGCTTACTTCAAGGGCACCAGCGCGAAGAGCGGCATCTATTCGTTGGCCGTCGAACCCCGCGGGGCCGGCCACGCGCTGGTCGCGCATGAGCCCTTCGTCTGGAACTCGTTGGTGCCGGACCTCGACGTGGGTCCGGACGGGTCGATCTGGTTCGCGGATTGGCACGAAGGCTGGCCAAAGAGCAACAAGGGCCGGCTCTACAAGGCGCACTTCCCGGAGGTGGCTGCCCGGCCGGAAGTCGCGGAGACGGGCAAGATCCTCGCCGATGGCTGTTCGTCCGCGTCGACGGACCAGCTGGTGACGTGGCTGGGGCACTCCGACATGCGGGTGCGGACCGAAGCCCATCTGGAGATCGGGCGTCGGTTGGCGGGTCGGCGTCCGGGCTCGGACGACCTCGAACGGCGGCTGGGCCGAGTGGCGCAGACGAGCCCGAATGAACGGGCGCGGATCCATGCGGTGTGGGCGCTGGGCGTGGCGGGACGGGCGACTTCGTGGCGGTCGCCGCTGCTCCCCCTCTTGCAACCCGAGCGGGGTGAGGTCGCCGTGCAGGCGGCCCGGGCGATTGGCTGGTGGGTGGAGCACCAGCAGGTCAACACCCCTGGCTCACGGCGCAACCGGACGACGGAGATCCCGAAGTATGACCGGTTTCTTCAGGAGGCCCTCCTCCTGTTGATGGCCCAAGGGGACGCCCGTCAACGCGTGGCCGCCACCGAGACGCTCGGCAAGGCCGGATGGCGCGACTTCGTTCCTGCGCTGAAGGCGCTTCTGGTGCGTTACCCGGTGGATGAGGATCCGGTCTGGCGCTCGGTGGCGGCATCGGCGCTGGCCAACCATCCCGCGGTGCGTGAGGCCGATGGCTGGCGGTCGGAATCGAATGTCTCGCTTCGCACGGTCGCCCTTCTTTCCCAGCGTCGGCGGATGGAACCCGGGATCAGCGCATTCCTGGCGGATTCGGATCCCCTGCTGGTCGTGGAGGCGGCGCGGGCGATCAACGACATCCCGATTGCCGGAGCCTATCCCGCCCTGGCGGAAATGGCCGACCCGGCCAAGCTGGACCCGGTCCTGCAGCGGCTTCAGGCGTTGGAATTGCCGGCCGCGGCGAAGGCGGACGGGATCCGGGATGTGCGGGCCGACCAACCGTTGCCCTGGAAGGACGCCAAGTACGATCTGACGACCCCTCTCCTCCACCGGATCATCAACGCCAATTTTCGCCTCGGCACTCCGGAAGCGGCCAACCGCCTGACGGCCCTCGCGGGCCGGGCGGACCTGCCGGAGCCCATCCGCAACGAGGCCCTGCTGGCGCTCGGCTCCTGGGCAAAGCCTGCGCAACGGGATCGGGTGGTGGGTGTCTACCGTCCGTTGAAGGAGCGGGATCCAGCTCCTGCGCAACAGGCCCTGGCCTCCGCTGCGCTGATCCTGCTGACGAATTCCGTGGCCGAGGTCCAGATCGCTACCGCCGAGGCGGTCGCATCGCTCCGGTTGAAGGACTCGGTCCCGCGTCTGGAGACGCTGGTCCGGGACACCAACGCGCCGGCCAAGGCCCGGGCGGCGGCGTTGCGCGCGGTTGCCCGGATCGATTCAACATCTCCCGGCCTGCTGGCCCTGGTTGAACAGTCCGCCAAGGACTCCGCCGAGACCGTCCGTCTGGAAGCGTCGCGGATCGGTGCCGAGTTGAATCCCTCCGATGCCGTGGCCCAGTTGGCTGCGAAGCTGTCGGGCGGAACCCGTGTGGAGCAGCAGGCGGCGTTTGGTACGCTGGGCAGCCTGCAGACCGAAGCCGCAGATGCGGTGTTGGCCGATTGGTTGGACCGGTTGATGAAGCGGGAGGTCTCGAACGACGTGATGCTGGATCTCGTCGAGGCGGCCCGCCGGCGCAAGGCGGACGTGGTCAAGGCGAAGCTGGCCGAATACGAGGAGTGGAAGCTCCCGAAGGATCATCTTTCGCCCTACCGCGAGGCGTTGTTCGGCGGGGATGCGGGCCGTGGCCGCCGGATCTTCTACGAGAATGCCGCCGTGGCCTGCGCGCGATGCCACCAGATCAGCAACGATGGGGGCGGAAATGCCGGGCCGAAGCTCGACGGGTTGGCCGGGCGCGTGACGCGTGAGCACCTGCTCGAGTCCGTGGTCTTCCCCAACCGGCAGATCTCCGAGGGCTTCGCGACGGCGTTGATCAAGCTGAAGAACGGCCAGGAGCTGGCCGGCGTCCTGAAGGGTGAAACCGGGGAAGAGATCGTCCTGCTGTCGCCCGAGGACGGAGAGGTCAAGGTGAAGAAGGCCGATGTCGAGAAGCGGGAACCCGGCCTGAGCGGCATGCCCGAGGGTTTCGCGAGCCTCTTGTCGCTCTCGGAACTCCGCGACCTCGTCGAGTTCCTCAGCATGCTCAGATAATCAAGGCCGGGGGGTTGCGTCGCCGACGGCCATCGGGGAGGTTCACCCCGATGGCGAAACTGCAGGTGTTGCATCGGACCCGCTACCGGTACGCGGCTCCGGTGCGGGAAAGCTTCAACGAGATCCGGCTCCAGCCGGTCTCGAACGAGCACCAGACGTGCGATTCCTTCATGCTGAAGGTCCTGCCGGCCGTGCACCTGCGCCATTACGAGGACTTCTACGCGAACTGCGTCCATCACTTCGAGATCCCGCACCCTCACGACAGCCTGCTGGTCGAGGCCCGGAGCGTCGTGTCCACCAACCGGAGCAACTGGCTGGATCCCGCGGCACAACCCTTCCCACTGAGCCGGATCCGGGAATGCGTGCGAATCGAACGTTGCTTCGACTACCTCCAGTCCAGCCAGTACATCGAGCTCGATCCTGTGGTCTGGCGCTTGGCGATCGATGCCTCGGCCGGCTGCACGGATGCTTGGCAGACCGCCCAGGCGCTGATGGCCTGGGTCCATTCGCAGTTCACCTACGCGCCCCGATCCACCACCGCCTACACCCGCATGGCCGAGGCCCTCGAGCGGCGGACCGGTGTCTGCCAGGACTACGCGCACGTGCTGATCGGGCTGTGCCGCTCGCTCCAGATTCCCGCGCTCTACGTGTCGGGATACCTGTCGACGCCCGGAGCCGACGCCTCGCACGCCTGGGTCGAGATCTTCATTCCCGAGCTGGGTTGGCGGGCGCTGGATCCGACGCACAACCACCAACCCGATGACAACTACGTGAAGGTGGCGGTCGGAAGGGACTACTCGGACGTGCCCCCCACCCGGGGGCACTACAAGGGGACCCAGCAACGCTCGATCGAGGTCGAGGTGCAGATCTCACCCTTGGAGATCTAGTTCCGGGCCAGGGCGGCGCGGATCAGCCCGCGGCCGGGGGCTCTGGTTCGACAGCGGGGGCTGGATCGGGCTGCGATTCAATCTCGGCATCCGATGTTCCAGCTGCAGGCTCCGTGGATTCTACCGCAGCGGATGCGCCATCGGTCACCGACGGATCCACGATCTCCACCGGCAATTCCGGTTGGGTGGGTTCGGCGGGCGCCGTGGTGAGGTGATTGTCGACCGTGAGGAGGGAATCGGGCCGCTGGACGGGGATGCGGCGGAGTTCGTCGGCGGATGGAAGGGCGTCCAGGCCCGCGAGGCCGAAGTACTCGAGGAAGGCGGGTCCGGTGGCGAACTGCATGGGCTTGCCGATCACCTCGGCGCGGCCCGCTTCGACCACCAGATGGCGCTCCTTCAGCGTACCCATGACACCATCGACGGCGACGCCACGGATCTGCTCGATCTCGGCGCGGGTGATGGGCTGCCGGTAGGCGATGATGGCGAGCGTTTCCAGGGCGGGCTGGGAGAGCCGCGCGGGACGGCTCTTCACTCCGAGGAACGTGCGTAACCAAGGCGCGAACTCCGGTTGCGTGACGAACTGCCATGCACCGGCAACGCAGACGAGCCGATAGGTCCGCGCCGCTGCTTCATGCTCCTGCGCGAGCCCCAGCAACGCCCCCACGATGTCCTCGACCGGCGTCTTCTTGAGTGCCTTGACGTGCTCTTCCGCACCCTCTTCGTCGGCCGCACGCGACAACACATCCCGGAGTTCATTCGGGGAGAGCGGCTTCTGCGACGTGAACAGCAGGACTTCGAGGATGGACTTCAGCTCCATGGGTCAGGCGATCTGGGGATTGTCGGGACCGGATCCCAGCGGATTGGCTTCCGGCAGGGTTCCGGGTGCATCGGGCACGACGGGTTGCACGATGTCGGCAGGCGGGGAGGCAGGTGGGAGTTCCGACCCGGACTCATCCGGACCGGGCTCCGAAGGAGGCTTGGGCGACGCCGCGGTCAAGGGGGCCATCTCGACCTCGATCTCGCCGAACTGCTCGGACTGCACGGCCACCAACAGCTTCATGCGGATCAGTTCCAGCAGCGCGAGGAAGGTCACCACGACCTCGGCACGGCTTCGGGCGGCGGCGAACACTTCGCTGAACCGGAACCGGCTCTGGGTCGATGAAAGCTGGCGGAGATACTCGATCTTCTCCGAGACGGTGTAGGGATCGGCCTGGATCTCGCGGACATCCGTACGCTCGGTGTAACGCTTGAGGATGACGGAGACGGCGTTGACGAGGTCGAAGACCGAGGCGGCTTCCCGACGGGCGGGCTCGGGCGCCGTCAGCTCGGGCCGGGCGGGGCGATGTTCGTAGATCGAATCCATCGCGGCCTCGCGCTCCTGGAGTCGGGCGGCGGCATCCTTGAACTTCTTGTACTCGACGAGGCGGCGGATCAGTTCCCAACGGGGATCCTCCTCATCCTCGTCGTCCGCCTGCACCGCCACCTGCTTGTCGACCGGCAAAAGCTCCCGGCTCTTGATGTACAGGAGGGTCGCGGCCATCACCACGAACTCGCCGGCCACCTCCAGATCCAGCTCCCGCATCTGCTCGATGTAGGACACGAACTCCGTCGCAATGCGGGTCAGGTTGACCTGATAGATGTCCACCTCCTGCTTCTTCACCAGGTGGAGAAGCAGGTCGAGCGGACCTTCGAACACATCAAACTGGACGCGGTATTCGGACATTTCCGTGGCCCCCGGGCTTCCGGGTGCGGACGTGTGAACCTACGGGAGCGCCGTCGCGGTTGGCAACGTCAGCCTCGCCACGGAGGAGTCGCAAGTTTCAAGCCGGGATCCGCAGGCCAGCGTCCGGACCCGGTTCACTCCCCCCGTTCTCGACGCCGGTATTCCGTCGGGGTCATCCCGGTGAGGCGCTTGAAGTCCTTGCTGAAATGAAACGGGTCCCCCCACCCACACTGCCGGGCGATCTCCTTCATGGAATCGGCGGACTCGGCCAACCGACGCTGGGCTCGAAGGAGGCGTTCGCCCCGGAGCCAGTCGATGGGGCTGGTGCCGAAGAGATGCCGGAACTGGCTCGTGAAATGGGATTCGCCAAGACCAGCAAGGCGGGCGAGTTCGGCCACGCGCAGGGGAAGGTGCGAATGCAGTCGCATCCGATCCACGGCGCGGCGCATGCCCGGCGGGAGGGTGGGTTCGTGGGAAGAAAGGGTGTCCCGGCTGGCGAGCAGGACGGCGAGCTGGGACGCGACGTGCGCGTGGATGGCGGGCGTGGGCGGTGAGTCCTGTCGGAGCAGACGGAACAGTCGGGAGAACCAGGTCCGGGTGGACCGTTTCGCCAGTCCCGGGAAGACGGGGCCCCCGTACTGCTGGAGTCGGCTCCAGATTCCCTCGATGCCGGGACCGTCGAAGCGCAGCCAGAGCACTTCCCAGGGATCGGCCGGATCCGGCCCGTAGGCGTGGGGATGATGGCCGTTGACCCAGACCCACTCGCCGGGCTGGATCGAGTGCTCGATCCCACCCGCGATGAACCGGCCTTGGCCCCGGACGCAATAGATCCATTCGTGGCCGGGATGGCTGTCCCGACGGAACCAGGGACCGTCTGAACAGATCACGTGGCCCGCGCGGACCACGCTGTAGAGGAGCCCCAGCCAGGCGGCTACAGGCGCGGCATGAAGTGAGACGACGACACGGGCCGCCGCCCGCGAAGGGGCTGCGGGCGCTCGATCATCGGCGTTGTGCGGATCGGGGACCAAGGTTTTGGTGAGTTCGAAGTTTTCCGTTTCAAGTTTCAAGCGTCAGCCGGGCTTGAAACTTGGAACTTGAAACTCGGGACTCCCAAGCGGCTCGTGAGGACACTCGCCCCACCGATCGGCGCAAGGTGGGCTGAATCCGGCCCTTCCCTATCGGCCCAAACTCGCGCAGATAGGGCGGCGATGAGCACGTATTCGTTGCCGTATGTTCCGATTCGACAGGCGCTGTATTCGCCCGGCGAGCTGTTCGGTCAGTTCGTGGAAGATCATCCGGGGAGTTTCTCGGGGACGATCGACTTCGAGATCTACCGGCATTTCATCGGGACGGGGTCGGCGTCGACCGCGGATCCCTACGTCGCGATGACCCGGGCACTGCACGACAACGGCATCACGCAGCTGAGGAACCAGTTCATCGGCGATCGGCGCGTGGCGGCGATCATGGGCGGGCACAAGATGAGGCGGGACAGCGAGGACTATCGGAATGTCTGCCTGCTGGGGCGGGAGCTGGCTCGGGGAGGGTTGTTGGTGGCGACGGGGGGCGGTCCGGGGGCGATGGAGGCAGGGCACGTGGGGGCGCTGTTGTCCGGAGCGACCGATGCTGATCTGGGGGCGGCACTGGACGAACTGGGGAAGAAGCCGGAGTTGCCGGGGATGCGGCATGTGGCGGTTGCAGCCGAGACAGGAGTGCTGGTGGACGCGGACCTGGTGGCGAAAGGTCATGAGTGGTTTGCGCCCGCGTGGATGCTGGCAAAGCAGTGGTCTGGGGGATGCCGGAGCCTGGCGGTGCCGACGTGGCACTATGGGTTCGAACCCACCTCACCGTTCGCCACGGACATCGCGAAATATTTCCAGAACAGCATCCGCGAGGACGGGTTGCTGGAGATCGCGCAGGCCGGGATCGTCTTCACACCCGGCAAGGCGGGCACGATCCAGGAGATCTTTCAGGACGGGGCCCAGAACTACTACCGGTCCTTCGGGCAGTTCAGTCCGATGGTATTCCTCGGGGTGGACTACTGGACGAACCGGCTTCCGGTGCTGGCGGTTCTTCAGGCGCTGTTCAGCCCGGCAGACTTCGCCCGGTGCGTGCGGGTGACCGATGATCCGATGGAGGCCGCGCGGTTCGTGATCGGGTTTGAGTGAGGCGGGATCCGTCTGAAGCGCTGACAGCGGCCTGCCGGGCATTGGGGGGCAGGACGGCCTCGAGGTTTCGGCGCCCTATTGGGGACGCGTCGCGATCGGGGAAGCCAATCCGGGCCGACCGGCCTGCGCCGCCCCGAGGACGGCATTGGTTCCTCCAGCGCCACCAGGGCCCGCCCGACCCACCACCAGGACGGTGCCCGGAGTCAGGTCGTCTGTGCCGTTGGCTGCTGGACGTTCGAACAAAAGACAGAATGAATGACCGCCGGGTCCTCCCGAGCCTGCGCCGGCGACTCCGCCGCGCCCACCCGGTCCACCGGGTCCGCCCGAAGCACCGAACCCGGAAGCGGAGCCAGGATTCCCGCCACTACCGCCCGTGCCCCCATTCCCCCCGTTTCCGCCCGGAGCTCCCGCAGCTCCATCCATGGCTTCGACAACGCAATCGAGGAGGATGATCCGGCTGAGATAGGAATAGACCGCGATGGAGGACCCGCCGGCCTGTCCACCGCGCCCGGGCGATCCCGGAAGCCCTCCACTTCCCCCGCCGCCCCCGCCTGCACCCTGCTGTGGTGGGCAACCAACCACCGTTCCAGAAGCATTGCTGCCTCCTCCGCCCCCGCCCCCGCCCCCGGCTCCGGAGGTTCCTGCCGTCCCATCGAGGCCTGACAATGGCACATAGCCATCGGGTTCCAGCTCACCCCAGAGAATCGGATTTCGCGATGCATTCCTGCCGTTCAGACCGTCCACACCGGGGGAGCCGGATGAGCCGTTGTCTCCGCGGCGGCACCCGGTTCTGGAGCCGCCTCCGGCCCCTGCGAGCGTCCGGCTTCCGATGGCGAGGCCTTCTCCGGCGCTTCCCTGGGAACCGGCAGCGCCGAATCCTCCGGTTCCGCCTGCGCCACCTGCCCGTGCCCCCGATGCCGTGCCTGCAATGCCGCCGGTGCCGGCAGTGTTTGCCTGTGCGCCGTCACCGCCCTGTGCTCCAGGGTTCCCATCTGCCCCGGAAGCCCCGGGTGCGCCCGGGGCTCCGTGACCGGCGACGATGCGGCATCGGTCAAAGAGCAATTGATTCTGGCGATTCCTTGCCATCACGGCGTAGCTGCTGGTGCCCGGAGCGGTGGCATCGGATGCGAGGATCTCAAGGCCGGCGATGCGCACGGCGTGATCAGAGCCATCCCCGGGATAGTCACCAAAGATGAGGACGGTGCTCGGTCCCACGATGCGGGTGGCATTGTTGGCGGAGTACGCCCAGTTGGTCGTCCCGTCGAACCACCCAAACAGGCTGACGCGTGGGGGCATTCGCAGGGGGCTGTCGAGGACGTAGGTGCCCTTCGCCATGTAGACAGACTGCCGGAGCGGAATGCTCTCAGCGAGTTCGACGGCATGCTCCAGGGTTGCGACCGGTGCAGTGGCGGTGCCGGGATTGCGGTCGTCGCCAAAAGGCGGAGGGGCCAGGAAGATGGCGCGGCTGAAGTCGCCATCGATGCCGTCCCCGTTGGTGTCCCGGTAGTCGCCCGGGTAGTCCGGTTCGCCGGCGGCGCCCGGGCCTCCGAACAACCGGAAGAAACCGCTGTCGCCGTCCAGCGGAATGGTCATCCGGTAGGCGTTTCCCGACTTTGTTGCGGCTTTCGGGATCGGACTCCAGACCGCGCCTTCTGCATTCCGGAGCGAGGTTTCCACGCGGAAGCCGAAGTCAGATCCCGGCCAACTGAGTTCCGCGGTTTGACCTTGAGGCACCACACGGATCTTCGGTGCTTCAGCAAATCCGAGATTGCCCGAAAAAAGGGTGCAGGCGATGAGTGCCGTTGATCCGACTCGGCAGAAAGATTGGGACATGGTGTGAAAGCTGGGAGTGTCGAGTTCCGTTGCCGTCTTCAGGGACGGGTCGCTACGGGCGATGCGAGGCCAGTATGGCCGGGTTCCGCTTCACCCAGTTTGGGATTGGCGCCCCCGCGTCCGCCGAGGCCCGGGAGACCGATGTAGTAGGTGCAGCCGTATCCGCGGTAGGACAGCGCTTCGGAACCCGTCCTTGGAAAGAGGAAGGCAATGGAGTGCCCGCCCGCGCCCCCCGAGCCGGATCCTGAGGCACCGCCTCGACCCCCATTCCCCCCGTCTGCTCCGCTGGCGCCGAGGCCGAATCCCTGACCGCAGAGTCCCCCTGCACCCCCGTCTCCGCCCAGGCCTCCGTTGCCGCCATTGCCGCCGTCGCCGGCGTCCTGTGCGATGAGCGTGCTGTTCAGGATCGTAACCACGCTACCGAAAGAATAGACCGCCACCGAGGAGCCTCCAGGCCGTCCGCCACGTCCAACGGCTCCTGCAAGGCCGCCTCCACCTCCACCGCCCCCTCCCGCTCCCGGTTCAGGCGGACATGCCTGTATGGTCCCGGCGATGTTTCCTCCACCACCACCACCTCCACCACCTCCGACTCCGTGGGCCCCGGCAACTCCATCCAGGCCATCGACACCGACGTACCCGACATCCGTGAGGTCACCCCAGTACTGCAGCGGGGCTCTGGCATTGATGCCCATGGAACCACTGCTGCCGTCTGTTCCTCTCGTGCCGGGCCCGCCGCGTCGGCAGACAGCCCCCGCAAGGCCACCTCCTCCGCCGGAGCCCTGGCCCGGAATCGGGCCGATGCCAGCTCCACCGGGTGCCCCAGCTCCTCCTGATCCGCCTGCTCCGCCATTGCCACCTGCGCGGATCCCGGGAGCCCCGGTACCGCCGTTTCCATTTCGGACGGCGTCAGCACCTTTGCCACCCAGAGCGCCCGCGAGGCCGTCGGATCCGGAGGCGCCATCCGCACCCCTTGCTCCCCGGCCAGCGATGATTCGGCAACGATCAATCAAGATTTCCTCGGTACGCTTGCGGATAATCACTGCGTAGCTGGATTCGCCCGGCTGGGTAGCGTGCGCCGCTTCAATCTCGAGGCCCACCATTCGGACAGAAACAGACGACTCATCGTCCGGATAGCTCCCGAACATCAGGACCGTGCTGGGTCCGACGACGCGGGTCAGGTTTGAGGTCGAGTAGCACCAGTTGGTGGTGCCATCAAACCAGCCGAAGAGGCTCACCCGGGGTGGCATGCGGAGCGGTCGGTCCAATCGATATTCGCCCTTGGCCATATAGACGGATTGCCGCAGCGGGATGCTTTCAGCGAGTTCGACCGCGTGACGAAGGGTAGCCACGGGCGCATTGGAGGTACCCGGGTTCCGGTCGTTTCCGAACGGTGGAGGCGCAAGGAAGATGGCCCGAGAGAACTCGCCATCGATGCCGTCCCCGTTGGTATCCCGGTAGTCGCCCGGGTAGTCCGGTTCGCCGGCGGCGCCCGGGCCTCCGAAGAGCCGGAAGAAACCGCTGTCGCCGTCCAGCGGAATGGTCATCCGGTACTGACCGCCGGCCTTCACGGCAGCCTGACCGATCGGCTGCCAAGCCTGGGATTGAGGACCTGTACCGAGCGTCTCGATCCGATAGCCAAGATTGCTGTCTGGCCAGGAGAGTTCAATGCGTCGCCCTTGCTCGACGAGGCGAAGCGCGGGGGCTTCGGCCAGTGCTGACAAAATTGAAGTGCCGAGCAGTGCAGCGACAAAGAGAGGCCGGGGCAGGCTAGTTGCTGGGATGCGCAATCCGGATTGCATTGCAGAAATGTGATCCGAACCGATGCAGAACTGGCAAACTGAATCTTGCCGATGTTGAGGCATGGATCCCCGACCCTGGAGGGGTTGCAGGGACATGGAGTCTTGGCACCGCCTTCGGGGTGCGTGCCCTCCCACCCATCCATCCCCCGGATGGGGCGACAGAATGGGCAAGGGTGGCGGGAGTCTTGCGCTCCGCGCCTGGTGACTGGCAACTGGGATCTCCCCCCTGCCTCCTCACGTCGGCAGCTACCTCCAGAGGTAGCCGACGAGGTCACGAGGCGGGGCAGCGGGGGAAGGACCTCCCATTCCGCGTCCTTGTTTGGCGTCGGCGTCGGCTTCATCGTGTGCCCGTTTTGGTTCGGGTTGTGTTGAAGGATCCGGGAAAAGGGCATGGACGAGCATGAGTGAGTTTGGACTTTCGAAAGCGGAGCTTGCGGCTTTGGTCAGTTACGCCAAGGAACTGCGCGATGCCCCGGGTTTCAGACCCAAGCCCGGGGCCCGGGTGCAGGTGGAGGGGCGACTGCTGGATGGAAGCATCCGGGGCCTGGTGGGGCGGCCCGCGCAGACGGTCACGTTGGTCATGCAAAGGAACCAGCGCATCGAAGGTTACTGCTCCTGCCCGGATGCGCCCAACTGCATCCATTGTCTGGTGTTTGCAGAGCACCTCGCTCCAGCAGCAGAGACCCGGGTGCCAAGCTACAATCAATCGGCGGCTTCCATCGAGCAGAGGGTCGAGGCGGTGCTGAAGCGGCCGCTTTCGCGGGACGAGAAGCACTACCTGTGTCTATTGGCGATCCAGTTCCAGGGTTGCCGGAGCTCCGGCAGGTCGACCGTTGGGGACGTGCTCCTGTTGGCAGTCGATCCTCCTTTGCAACGCAGGTATGAGCTTTGGCGACAGCCGCTGTCCCTGCCGGATGAGCCGATGGATGCGATCGAGTTCTGGCATGCGGCACGAAGGGCGCTCGCCCAGATGAAGCTCAAGACTCCGGAGTTCATGGATGCAGTCGCGGTCCAGATTCCACCGCCGCCAGCCTGGATCGCAGCCTGGCGGAATGAGAATGTGGAGCTGTGGAAGGTCCGCTTCAGGAATTCGAGGGCAACCTTGGAGAGCGCGCGTTCCTCGGCGAAGGCAGTCGAGGTTCCACGTCGGCTCCGATGCACCGTCTCCCGGGAGGGATTGCTGGTGGAGTGGGCGTTGCCCGGAACCGAGGAATGGGCTGTGTTCAAGCGTACCCCCTTCGTGAAGAACTTCGGGGATGGCGACAAGGAGGCAGTTCCCATCGCGCCCGAAAGTGAGCTCCTGGCCGAGATCATCCGGCGGTACGGCGAAGTCGGGCAGCGCCGCCATGCCTCGCGTGATGAGTACTTCGACTCGGGCGCGGTCCTGCTGGCCATCCTGGAGCGTCCATCGCTTCACGCTTTCCTCTACACATCGAAGGGCAGTCCATACCGGTTCGAGTACAGGAGTCTGGTCTGGCACGTCATCGAGCCCGTTTCATTGACAGGGGACTATGAGCTCGAAGTGCGCATGCCGGATGGCGAGCCGGTACCATCCGGCAGCCGGATGGCCCAGTATGGCGATTCCAGGGTCGGCTTCCTGCTGACGGACGATGCCGTCTGGAGAATGCCCCCGATCCCGGACGCATTGGCCAGCGCATCGTCGAACCGCGTGCCCCGCGAAGCCCTCGCAGACGAAACGGCGTTGCGATTGATGGTCGAACTCGGCGCCCGTTTGCCCGAGTCGCTGGATTCATTGATTGAGCGCATACCGGCCCGGTTGACCTACCGCTTCGAGGACTCGATGAGCCCGCGACCGGATTCCGGTGCTGCGGGCGGAGAGTTCGCCCGGTTCACCGCCGAACTGCACGACGCCGAGGGCAAGCCCGTGATGAAGTGGTCCGAGGGCCAATGGCAGCCCACGCAAGGCACGCCCAGCAAAAGCGGCCGGATCCGGATCATCGACTCGGATCAATTGCCCGATCCGACCACGCTGGGCGCGGAGATCGGTGCGAAGCCCGAGGGGAACCTGCTGACGGCGCGGCTGACGCGGAACTTCCCCGACAAGTTTGCCGCCTGGGCGAAGTCGCTGCCCGAAGGCACACGACTCGACCTGCCGCGCCTCCTGCAATCGATCCTGGATGATCCCGTCACGGCGACGGTCTCGGTGACGTGCGAGCAGGCCGGCGTGGACTGGTTCGACCTGTCCGTCGAGATCACTCCGGACAACAGCGAACTTTCGCCGGAAGAGCTCCGGTTGCTCCTCGCGGCCAAGGGCGGCTACGTCCGAATGGGGACGCGCGGTTGGATGCGTGCACGGTTCAATCTGTCCGAGGAAGATGCAGCCCAGCTCTCGGCGCTGGGCCTGGACCCGGCGGAGGCATCGGCCGAACCGCAGCGTCTCCACACGTTGCACCTGGCGTCCGCGGCGTCGCGGAAGCTTCTGCCTCCCGAACACGGGGAGCGCGTGTTGCGTCGCCAATCCGAGCTCAAGACCTCCGTCCAACCCGCGGTGCCGGCTGACCTCCAAGCGAGCCTGCGACCGTATCAGGTCGAGGGGTTCCACTTCCTCGCTTACCTCGTCGAGAACGGGTTTGGCGGTGTGCTGGCGGACGACATGGGTCTGGGCAAGACGGTCCAGACGCTGGCCTGGATTGCGTGGCTGCGGAGGCGCGCGGCGGATCCCGGACCCGGTGGCGTGGTGCCGAAGCGCGTGTTGATCGTGTGCCCAAAGAGCGTGGCGCCGAATTGGAAGGCGGAGGCGAAGCGCTTCCTGCCGGGCCTCCGGATCGGGGTGTGGGCGGGTCAGCCGGAAGCAGAATTTGCCGCGGTCCTGAGCAACACCGACGCCCTGGTCCTGAACTACGCGCAGCTCCGGGTCCTCGAAGAGCACCTCGCCCGACAGGAGTGGCTCGCGGTGATCCTCGACGAGGCGCAGGCGATCAAGAATCCGGACTCGCAGACCGCGAAGGTGGCGCGGTCATTGAACGCGCGGCAGCGGGTCGCCCTGACCGGCACCCCCATCGAGAACCGGCTCCTGGACCTTTGGTCGATCTTCGCGTTCGCCATGCCCGGTGTGCTCGGGACCCGGGCCAAGTTCCAGCGCGGCTTCGGCAAGATGGGCGACGCCGTGGCGCGCCAGCGGTTGGCCACCCGCGTGCGGCCCTTCCTGCTGCGTCGGACCAAGGGGCAAGTCGCACAGGATCTGCCTCCGCGCATCGAGGAGGACGTCATCTGCGAACTCGAAGGCGTCCAGCGCGACCTCTACCGCGCCGAGTACAAGAAGGCCCGCGCGATGCTCCTCGGTGCCGCCACGGCGGAGAAGTTCAACGACCTCAAGTTCCACTTCCTGTCGTCGCTGACCCGGCTCCGCCAGATCTGTTGTCACCCGGCCCTCGTGGACGCCGCACAACGCACCCAGCCGGCCGCCAAGGTCGAGGCCTTGGTCGATCTGCTCGAACCGCTGATCGAGGAAGGACACAAGGTCCTCGTCTTCTCCCAGTTCGCCTCGATGCTGGAGCTTCTGCAGGAGGACGTCCGCCAACGGAACTGGACGGAGTTCTTCCTCTCGGGGCAGACCGAGAACCGGGGCCCGTTGGTTGAGGCGTTCAATGCCCATTCAGGCGCCGCCGTGTTCCTGATCTCGCTCAATGCGGGCGGATTCGGCCTCAACCTCACCTCCGCCTCGTACGTCGTCCTCTTCGATCCCTGGTGGAACCCCGCCGTCGAGGCCCAGGCCATCGACCGCACTCATCGCATCGGCCAGACCCAGACCGTCATCGCCTACCGCCTGATCGTGAAGGGTTCGATCGAGGAGAAGATCCGGGAACTGCAGAAGGCGAAGTCCATGATGGCCGGCGACACCCTCGGCGAGGATCGCTTCAACCAGGCCCTGACCCTCGACGACTTCCGCTTCCTCTTCGATTCCGCCGAGGCGGCTCTATGAGCCCGGCAAGCGCAGCTGGATCCACAGATTGCCGACTGCACAGATTGCTGGCCGTTCGAGAGAGGAAGGCGCATCTGGACAATGCCCCGAGCTTGAACGGGGCGGCAACGTCCTCGTTGCCCTCTCCAGCCTTTTCCCAAGGCGATGAGGACATCGCCGCCCCGTTCGTACTCGCATATGGGGCCACTGCCGAGGTGTGCCGTGTCCCCCTCTCCCGAACAAAACATTTACAACTTCATGACAGACATCGAACAACCGACCGGCAAGCGTCGGCCATGCTCGGGAGAATGAATCGAGGAAGCAGACGGACGGGAGGAACTGGGGTGAAGGATGGGCGCTCATGGGCTCCATCGCTGGTCCTGTCGGGCCTCTGTTTCCTGACCATTCTTCAAGCCGGGTGCGCCCGTCGCCCAATCCCAGCAGTGCCGACCGCGTTGCAACAGCTTCAGGGAACCTGGTCGGGGATCGTCGTCAATGGCCCGCCCAAGGAGCGGTACACGATCCGGGTCGCCGGCGACTCGTTCCATTTCTTCCGGGACACGAACTTCTGGTTTGAAACGACCCTGACGTTGCCGCCGGGTACGGAGCCGCCGCAGCTCCATGCAAGGATCCGGAAGACCGCGGCGGGACAGGAGAGCAGCATCGACCAGAGCGTCGTCGCCATCTTCAAGGTTGAGGGCGAGACCCTGGTCCTCGCGACGCGCGGCGGTGGTCCGGACGATCCCCCGCCGCTCGGCTTCGACCTCTCCGAGGGCAGGGGCCTGACCCGCTACGAGCTGCAACGCGTTCCAGCCACCAGGTAGGCTTCGCCAAGCCTCCCGACGTCGTCTTCTACGGCGGCGGGGTGGCAGCGGACGTGAGGACGCTGGGCGGATGGGTAGGAGATAGGCCTCACTGCCCCCTTCGAGAACAGGACCGGGGCGGTCGTCGCGGGGTGGTTTTCTCACGCGGGGCCGCGGAGAGCACGGAGAGGAAATCGTGAGATTGAAGAACCAGGGTTGCTTCGCACCCCGGGCTAGTGGCTGCCACGCTTCCGGGATAGAGGCGGCGCGGCCGGGACGCGGAGCCCAGCAAAGCAAAAGCTGTCTTCGCTGCGTCGCCGTTGGAAAAAACCGCCGCTGGGTCACCGCAGGAAATCCGTCACTCCTTCCATCCCAGCCGACGCAGCTTGGCGAGCGCGGCGACGCGGTTGCCGACGTCGAGCTTGCGATAGATGTGGGTGAGCCTGTCAGGATCGAGGGCGTGGTTTGACGCCGGCCCGAGGACAGTATTACGGTAATACCCATGCCGACGTTGACGTTCAAGGTCACGCACGAGGAAGCCCGCCGCATCCGCGCGCTGGCCCGGCGGAACAAGTTGTCCGTGTCCGAGTTCTTGCGGCGTCAGGCTGCACCATCACGTGGGAGCGGTGGCGAGGTCCCCAAGGTGGTGTGTGCACACACCGCGGCGACGATCTTTGGATCGGCAGATGAGCTTCCGCCACTGAACACAGAGTCTGTTCGCAGCCTGCTCGGCGAGTTCCCATGAGGTATCTGCTCGACGTAAACCTGCTCGTGGCATGGGGCTGGAGCGACCATGCCGAACATGATCGGGTCGCAGCCTGGATTGCGCAGATGAAACGGGCCCGCACGGTGAAGCTGCTGAGTTCCCCGATTCCCGAGCTCGGGTTCGTGAGGGTGTCGGTTCAACGCGCCGGGGGCAGGATAGCGCCGAAGGAGGCTGGAAGTGTCCTGGCTGGCATGCTCGGCACGCTGGGCTCGCATCATGTCTTCGTTCCGGACGACTTCCCTGCAACTGGTTGGCCGGATTGGTGCCGGGGAGCAGGCCAGACGACCGATGCCCATCTGGTTGGACTCGCTGCCAAACACAACGCGACGCTTGCCACGCTCGATCAGGCGATCCCTGGAGCGTTCGTCCTACCAGCTCTGGCGGTGGATGGGTGACCCGGGGTCGCTTCGCACCCCGGGCTACCGGCTTCAACGCCTCCGGCGTAAAGGCGGCGCGGCTGGGACTTGGAACCCGGCAGAGCAACGGCTGTCTTCGCCGCATCGCTGCGTCGCCGCGGGGCTACCTCACCGCGGTCGTCGTTCGAGTTCGAGCAGCCAACGCTTGCGTCCCAGGCCGCCGCTGTAGCCGCCAAGCGCGCCGCCGGTGTTGACGACGCGGTGACACGGGATAAGGAGGGCGATCCGGTTCCGGCCATTGGCCATGCCGACGGCGCGATGGGCGTCGGGATTGCCGATGGCGCGGGCCAGGTCCGCATAGGACCACGTGACGCCGTAGGGAATCGTTCCGAGCGCCGCCCAGACCTGCTTTTCGAAGGGCGTGCCCGGGGCGATCAACGGGACGGTGAATTCGCGGCGATGTCCGGCGAAGTATTCCTCGAGTTCGAGGATCGCGTGATCGATGTGGGCATTGCGCCCGGGGACAAAGGGCAGGCCCAGCCAGCGGTTGAGTCCCCGGTGGGCGGCTTCGATGCGGAGCGGATCCTGGAAATCGAGGAGGCAGAGTCCGTCCCCGGTGGCACCCAGTCGGAGCGGGCCAAGCGGACTGGGAATCGTGTGTTCAAGGACGGCGTTGGCTCCGGCCGCCTGACTGGCGGGTACGCCGTGCGGACGGACGACGGCACTGTCCACGGCCTTGGCGGTCAGCATCGGCTGCATGTTGGCACGCTAGGAAGAAGCGGCTTGGGCCTGCCACCGATTTTTCCGCATGGAACTGGGCACTTGAAACTTCGATGCCCCCCGCAATCCTCCGGCGTGGACAAGGATCAGGTAGCGGCGGTGATGACGGAGATCGGGACCCTCTTGGAGCTCAAGGGGGAAAACCCATTCAAGACACGTGCCTATCACAATGCCGCGCGGACGCTGGAAGGGCTGACCGAGCCGTTGTCGACGCTGGTCGCGGAGCAGCGCCTCGGCGAGTTGAAGGGGATCGGAGAGGCGTTGCAGGAGAAGATCACGATCCTCGTGACGACCGGGCACCTTCCCTATCACGAGGAGCTGAAGGCCTCGTTGCCCCCGGGTTTGCTGGAGCTGTTGGAGCTGCAGGGCGTGGGCCCCAAGAAGGTAAAGAAGATGTACGACGAACTCGGCGTGAACTCGATCGAGTCGCTCGAGCTCGCGTGCAAGGACGGTCGGGTGGCCGCGCTGGCAGGCTTCGGCGAGAAGTCCCAGGCGAAGATGCTCGAGGCGATCGCCTTCAAGCGGCAGTTCGCATCGCGTCACCTCCTGATCAATGCGCTCCAGTTGGCGGAACCGATCCTGACGGCGCTGCGGGAACATCCAGACGTCACCCGCTGCAGCACGGCGGGAAGCCTGCGTCGATGGAAGGAAGTCATCGGGGACATCGACTTCGTGGTGTCGTCGCGGCAGCCGGCTTCGGTGCTCGATTTCTTCACGACGTTGCCCGGGGTGAAGACGGTTCTGGGGCGGGGGGACACGAAGGCGAGCGTCATCCTGGGGGATGCGGGGATCCAGGCCGACCTGAGGGTGGTGTCGGACGTCGAGTTCGCCTATGCGCTCGCGTACTTCACGGGGAGCAAGGAGCACAACATCGTGATGCGTCAGCGGGCGATCGCCCGCGGCCTGCGCCTCAACGAATACGGGCTGTTCCGGTCGGCGGAGGAGACGCGGGACCCGGCCTTGCGGGTGGAATGCCGGACGGAGGAAGAGATCTACGCGGCTCTGGGACTCGAGTACGTGCCGCCCGAGCTGCGCGAGGATCACGGCGAGTTCAAGGTGGCCGAGAAGGGTCCGATGCCGCGCCTGCTCCAGTGGACGGAGCTGCGCGGGTCCCTGCACAACCACTCGGACTGGAGCGATGGCCGGAACACGATCGACGACATCGTCGCGCACGCGCGTTCGCTGGGCCTGGCTTACTGGGCGTTGACCGATCATTCGCGGGCGTCGTTCCAGGCGAACGGGCTCGATGAGATCCGCATCCGACGGCAGTTGAAGGTCGTGGCCGAGGTGAACCAACGTCTGGCGGATGAGGGCGACGACTTCCGGCTGTTGAGCGGCGTCGAGGTCGACATCCTGCGGGACGGCCTGGATTACGACGATGACTTGCTGGCGGAGTTGGATGTCGTGGTGGCCAGCCTGCACGTGCCCGCGAGCGACGAGGCGGAGAACACGCGTCGGATGATCCGCGCGGCGGAGAACCGCTGGGTCCACATGCTCGGGCATCCGACGGGTCGGCTGCTGCTCAACCGCGACGCCTACAAGATCGATCTCATGGCGGTGATCGATGCCTGCGCGGCGTCGGGAACGTGGATCGAACTGAATGCGAATCCGTACCGGTTCGACCTCGACTGGCGACTGTGGCCGTATGCGAAGTCGAAGGGCGTGAAGTGCGTGGTGAACTGCGATGCGCACCGGCTCGAACACTTTGCCTTTCTGAACCTCGGCGCCGGGATCGCGCGCAAGGGCTGGCTGACCAAGGCCGATGTCATCAACACCCTTCCGCTGGACCAGCTCCGCACGGAGTTGGGGAGGAAGAGGGGGGCCGGGAAGTAGTAAGTTCCCAGTTCCCAGATGCCAGATGCCAGTTCGCTACGCGGTCCGGCCGTGGGGTGGGGCGAGACTCTGTCGAGCTGTTCCGGAGTTCGAAGTTTTCAGTTTCAAGTTTGAAGCCGGAGCCGGCCTTGAAACTTGAATCTTGAAACTTGGAACTTGGAACTCTGCGACGGCTCGTGAGGACGCTCGCCCCACCGGTTTCGGGGGCAGTTTCAAGATGCGCTTGTGAGGACGTTCACGCCGCCGAACTTCTGGCATCTGGAGACGGGCGACTGGCAACTTGTCTTTCCCGCGCCTTGCCGAGGAGTTCGGCAGCGTGACGTTCGGCGGCTGGGCCTCCGCCGAGCATGCGACCGAGTTCGGCGACCTGGCTGGTGGCGTCGAGGAGGACGATGTGGGATTCGGTGCGGCCGGCCTGGACTTCCTTGCTGACCACGTAGTGCGCGGCGGCGTAGGCGGCGACCGGCGCGAGGTGGGTGATGCAGAGGACCTGATGGTTGCGGGCGATGCGCCGCATCTTCTCGCCGACGGCATGGGCGGTCTCGCCGCCGACGTTGGCGTCGACCTCATCGAAGACCAACACGGGCACCTCGTCCTCGGCGGCGAGGACGGTCTTGAGCGCGAGCATGACGCGGGCGAGTTCGCCGCTGGAGGCGATGGCGCGCAGCGGGCGCGCGGGTTCACCGGGGTTTGGAGCGAAGAGGAACTCGCACTGGTCGAATCCGGACGGTCCCGCGGTGGCCGGCGAGTCATGGCCGGCGGCGGGACGGAGCGAGGCTTCGAATCCGGCCTGCTTGAACCCCAGCGTGGCCAGTTCCTTCTCGACCGCCTTGGCGAGCTTCGGGGCGACGCGGCGACGTTCCGTGGCGAGGACGCGGGCGGCCTCGGTCATCTGTGCGTCGATCGCCGCGATGTCCGACTGGATCCGGGCGAGTTCGGCGTCGCGGCTTTCCAGGGTCTCGAGTTCCTGCCGGGCGCGGTCCCCGAAGGCGATCACCTCTTCGACGGTCGATCCGTACTTGCGCCGGAGGGACTGGACGAGGTCGAGGCGTTCCTGGAGCTGGGAGAGGCGTTCGGGATCGAGTTCGACGTTGCCGGCGTAGCGGCTGAGGTCCTGATGCAGGTCGCGGAGGAGGGAGGCTGCCTGCTCGTGTTGATCGGCGAGGGACTGGGCGGAGGGATCGAGTCGGGCGAGGTCGTGCATGGCCCGTCCGACGCTGCCAAGGCGAGTGAGGAGCGAGTCGTCGTCGTCGCCAAGACCGGCTGCAGCGCCCTGGGCGAGTTCGAGGAGGCGGGCCGAGTTGGAGGAGCGTTGGTATTCGGCGGCGAGCGATTCCTCCTCACCGGGTTGAAGGCGGGCGTCGCGGATCTCGTGGACCTGGAAGCGGAGGAGGTCGAGTTGGCGGGCGTAGGTCTGTTCGTCGACGACGAGGGCGGCCTTCTCGGCGGTCAGGGCTGTCCGGCGGCGGTGTAATTCGGCGAAGGTCTCCCGCTTGGAAGCCAGGTTGCCGAATGCATCGAGGATCAGGAGCTGCCGGGAGGCGTGGAGCAGGGACTGGTGTTCGTGGGGTCCGTGGAGGTCGACCAGCAGGGCGCCGAGGAGACCGAGCGTGGCAAGCGTCGTGGGCGAGCCGTTGATGAATTGCCGATTGGTGCCGCCGGCTGTGAACGAGCGCTTCAACACGAGCGCACCCGCATCGCATGGATCCAGGCCGTGGTCGGTCAGGATGCCGTCGATGGATTCGCGGAGGGCGCCGACGTTGAAGACGGCTTCGACGGAACAGAAGTCCGCCCCGGAACGGATGGCGCCGCGGTCGGCGCGTTCGCCGAGCACCAGCTGGATGGCGCCGAGGATGACCGACTTGCCAGCCCCGGTTTCGCCGGTGATGGCATTGAACCCCGGCTGGAGTTCCAGGGTGAGGTCGGCCACCAGGGCGAGGTTCCGGATTCGCAGCGTGGTCAGCATGGAGCGAGCGGCGGCACCATGGCCCGCGCTGGCTTCGGGGGCAAGCGGGGGGACGGCTTGGGAGTTCCAAGTTTGAGGTTTGAGGTTTCAAGGTCTCCGGCGTTGGGGACTGGGAATATGAGCCAGCCTCCTGACGTTGGCTGCTACCTGTAGTCGACGAGGTGACGAGGCGATCCCGCTGCGATGGAGCTGGGAACTGGCAGCCTCCCCGCCCCCGGGGCTTTCCAGACCGGGGTGAGTGGAGGCAAGGTTCGGCCATGGCACGATCTCAGGGGCGGATTCTGGCAGCGTGGTGGGTCGGGGCGATGACGGCCGCGGCGGTGGCTGCGGGACCGCAGGAGCAGGTGACGGCGCGGTTTCGGGTGGAGGAGGAATCGTTGCATCGGTTGTACCGGGAATTGCATCAGGCGCCGGAGCTTTCGTGGCGCGAGGTGGAGACGGGAAAGCGGTTCGCCGCCGAACTTCGCGCCACCGGTGCGGAGGTGACCGCCGGGATCGCGACGAACGGCGTGGTAGCCGTGATCCGCAACGGCGCAGGACCCGTGGTGCTGCTGCGTTGCGACCTCGACGCCCTGCCGGTCAAGGAGGAGACGGGGCTGCCGTTCGCGAGCACGCGTCGGGTGCCGGATGCCAAAGGTGTCGAGACCTCGGTCATGCACGCCTGCGGCCACGACCTGCACATGACGGCCGCCGTGGGCGTGGCGCGTACGCTGACCACCCTGTCGAACCTCTGGCAGGGCACGTTGGTCGTCATTGGCCAACCGGCGGAAGAGGTCGGAAGCGGCGCGCGCGGGATGTTGAAGGACGGCCTGTACCGTCGGTTCCCGAAGCCGGATTTCGCCCTTTCGCTGCATTGCCACGCGGCCCTTCCCGCGGGAACGGTGGGTGTCGTCGAGGGCTATGTGCTGGCCAACGTCGACAGCATCGACGTCCGGTTGCGCGGCGTCGGAGGCCACGGCGCATACCCGGAAAAGACGCGGGATCCCGTGGTGCTCGCCGCTCAGTCGATCCTCGCGTTGCAGACGATCCGGTCGCGTGAGATCAGCGCGTTGGATGCAGTGGTCGTGACGGTGGGTTCGGTCCACGGCGGTTCGAAACACAACATCATCCCGGACGACGTGGCGCTGCAGTTGACCGTCCGTTCCTACAAGCCCGAGGTCCGCGAGAAGGCGATTGAATCGATCCGTCGCATCGTGCGCGGGCAGGCCGTTTCGGCGGGGATTCCCGAGGATCGGATGCCGGAGGTGAGGGTTCAGGATGAGTTCACGCCCGCGCTCTACAACGATCCGACCTTGACCCGGCGCCTGAGCGGCGTGCTGAAGACGTGGCTGTCGGCGGACCGGGTCCGGACGGTGGATCCGGCGATGGGCGGCGAAGACTTCAGCGAGTACGGCCGGACGACGGAGAAGGTGCCGTTGTTTGACCTGTGGGTGGGAGCGGTGCCCGCCGGGACGGACCCCGCGAACGCTCCCGGACTGCATTCGAACCGCTTCGCGCCGGAGTTGAAGCCCGCGCTGGAAACGGCGGTGACGGCGCTGACCGCCGAGGTGCTCGAACTGCTCCCGCGCGGGAAGTAGGCCGTTCAGCCTGGAACCGGAAGTTCACCTATCCGCAGATGGCGCCGATTGCGCAGATGAAGAGGCAAAAGGGGCGCGGATTCGATCACGGCGAGCGCTCACCCCCAGGCGTGCAAGATCATCACGGTTCAGGTCCCCGCGTATCTGCGCCATCTGCGGATCCAACCGCCTTTTTCGGGCTCAGGAATTCCGCATCTGCCACGCCAGTCGCAGGGCGGAGCCCAGGCTGAACAACGCCCAGCAGTGGAAGGCGACGCCGAGCCATTCACCGGCGATCAGGCACAGGATGGTGTCGAGCAGGTAGACGGCCATGCCGGCGAGGAAGGCCCAGATGTGACCCTTGTGGGCGAAGACGCCGCACACGACGAAGAACGCGATCAGGAGAACGTCGAGCACGATCGCCAACCCCTTGATCCCGGCCCCTTCGCCGAAGGCATTGATGACGTCGATGAGGGCGGTGCCGACCACAAAGCGCATGCTGCTGCCGGCCAGCCAGGCCCCGAAGTTCACGGCGGTCAGGCCGGCGATCCAGTAGTACCAACTGGCTCCGGACTTGAGCACCGACAGGTCCCGGTAACCGCCGGACGGCGGGGTGTCGATGGACTGGCCGGGAAGGCTGGGGGGTGTGTCGGAGTACGGCGCAGGCGCGGGCGGACGCTCGGTTTCACAAGGGAACTGGAGTTCGGTGAAGTTGCCGGCCCTTTGCCAGGTGCCCGAATCGCTTCGGGTCATCGAGGTCTCCGCGTTGATCCGGCCTTCCTGGATCCAGCCCTGGATGCTGTCGAGGGGATAGGGCCCGTAGATCTTGTCGTCGAGGGCGCGGATGGAATAGGTGACGTCCATGGATGGGGACGAGTTGGAAGGTTCAGGTTTCAAGATTCAAGGTTGAAGGGCCAGGAGGGCCGGAGTGGCAACGTCCCCGTTGCCCTTCCAGGCCCTTTCCCGCGCAGCTCATGGATCGCCGCGTGGGGGCACGCGGCCTACAGCCTGCGACATGGTAGGCCCGGGTGCCCTCACCCGGCGCAGCTCATGGATCGCCGCGTGGGGGCACGCGGCCTACAACCTGCGACACGGTAGGCCCGGGTGCCCTCAGGAGCCTTTGCCCGCCGAGAGATCGGCAATGACCTTCTGGAGGATGGCGTCGTCCATGCCGATGAGGTTTCCCGGTCCGGGGAAGCGCCCTTCCTTCACGTCGGCGATGTATTCGCTGAAGGCAGCGACGCGCTCGCGTTGGAGGCGGCGGTACTCCTCGACGAAATTGCGATAGGCCTTGGCGTGGCGCGGCGGGCGCTCCTCGTAGTCGCCAAGGATGTCGCAGGAGAACAGGAACTGCGTGTCGCATCCGGTGCCGGATCCGAGGGACATGAGAAGCATCCGGGTCTGGGAGGAGAGGAAGCTCGCGAGATTGTGCGGGACGCATTCGAGTTCGGCGGCGTAGGCCCCGGCACTTTCGAGCGTCTTCATCCGGTCATGGAGCAGCTTGGCTTCTGCCTCGGTCTTGCCGATCGCGCGGTATCCGGTCCAGGTCACGTGACGTGGGACGAGCCCCAGATGGCCGACGACCGGCAGGCCTTCCCGGGCCATGGCTTCGATGATGAACGGGCTGGCCGAGCAGTAAACCGAGCTGGCACCCGCTTCCAGGGCGCGGAACCCGACCCGGATGGCCTCCTCGGTGGAGGCCAGGCCATGCGGCGTGGCGGCAGAGAGGAAGCTGTTCGGCGCCGCCTCGACGAGCCGCGGCAGACGCGCCTGCGACTCGGGCGAATCGAAGCTGCAGGACATCAGGTCGACTCCCGCAGCCTCGGCGGCGGCGGCTTCGTCGGGCGTCTTGACGTGGATGTGCGTCAGGACGCGTTTCCCCTTCAGCTGTTGGAGGTCGTAGACGGTGTACTTCTTGCGGGGGCGGAGCATGGACGAAGCGTTCCTGAACCCGGTCCCGCCATCAATCGCGGAACAGGATCGGGAGGAGGACGGGATGAGGGGGGATGGGTGGGAGCGGACAGGATGACAGGATTTACAGGATGGTGCTGGGATGGGTTGGATCTCGGGCGGTTGACGCGCATTCGCACTGGCGTGGCGTGCCTGGGTCACGTGCGTGGCAGTGGGGAGCGGACAGGATGACAGGATTTGCAGGATGGTATTGGGCGTTGGCAGCTGCTGGAGCCATCCCGGCTGGCGCTCGACCCATCCCGTCATCCCGTCTACCGCCCCAACCCATCCTGTCCATCCTGCCATCCTGTCTGCTCTCTGCCCCATCCCGTCTTCCTGTCATCCTGTCATCGGCCCATGAATTTGGCTCCCATTGGGACGCGATCCGGGGCATTTCGGGGGTGGCATGGCCCGTCCCTCCAAGAAGACAAAACCTCCGGCGCCGTCGGGTTCGACGGCATTGATCCTGTCGGGTTCCTCCGCGAGCCCGCTGAGCGACGGGCAGAAGCGTTTCAACCGGCTCCTTGCCGAGATCGATCGTCTCCGGCGGCGGATTGAGTCGACACGGACGGAGCTGGAGGGCCTGACCCGTTTCGCCATGGCGGAGTCGAGACCGCTGGAGCTGGATCGGGCCCGGGCGGCCGGTGACCTGGCGCGGGCCCTGTACCAGACGATGAAGGCGATGCGCTCGGATCCGAAGCGCCGCCGCCGGGTGCCCCAAAGCCTCGAGGACTACATCATCGAACTCCTTCAGGACGGCCTTCGCATGGACCTTCCCGATCCCCACCCGGACTTACCGAAGATTTACAAGGAGCTGACTGGCTCGTCGGTCGAGTCGAGCCGGCGTGCGGAGTTCGAGATCTTCCGGGAGCAGATGGAGAGGGATTTCCGCTCCAGCGGCATCGATCTGGACCTCTCGGACTTCGACGTCAACCTGCCGCCCGAGAAGGCGGCGGAGCGGTTGGCGCGGTTGGTGGCCGAAGCCAAGGAACGGAAGCAGCAACACGACTCCGAGGGAATCGACGGTCTGGGGAACACCGCCGCCGGTACCGGATCGGGTGCGCGTGATCGGTCGGGGAAGGGCACGGAGAAAGTGTCGGAGGCCGACGCCGATGTTCGGGAGGAGATCACGCTCCTGTACCGGCATCTGGCGAAGTTGCTTCACCCGGACCTCGAACAGGATCCGGCGCTCCGGGCGGGGAAGGAGGCCGCGATGAAGGACGTGACGCTCGCGTACAAGGCCAACGACCTGCTGGCGCTGCTGCGTATCGAGGTTGAGTGGGCGCGGGGAGACGCGACCCGGGTGGCCGGGATGGACGAACAACGGCTGGGACGCTGCAACGCGATGCTGTCGGCTCAGGTCAAGGAACTGAAACAGGAGCTGAAGGATCTGCCGACCGATCCCCGGTATGGCCCGGCCAGCCAGTTGGCGCATCCGGTGTTTGGTTTCGAGGGATTCAGCCGGCCGGCGTGGCTCAGGGAGCTGCGCTCGGAGATCGACCAGCGGTTGCAATGGGTCCGGGAACTCAACGACGGCAAGGATCCGGAAGAGGTCTTTTCCCAGCTCCCGACCGATGAAGCCGGGCACGAACTCTTCGAGAAGGTCCTCTCGGAATTGAACTCACCCTTGCCGCCCCGTCGCCGGCGGCGATGAGGGGGAAGGAGATTCAAGGTTCAAGGGTTCAGTTTGAAGGCCTGTCGTCTACGCCGGAGGCGTTGGAGCCGATAGCCCGGAAACCGCTACCGGGGGCCGAGCCGGGTGATGTGCCGGAGCAGGCCGGCGACAGCCGCGGTGACATCGATGGGTCCATTCAGGGCACCCGCCGGGAGGCTGTATTCGATAGGAGCAGCGCCGAGGAGTTCGGAAGGGACTTTCAGGTCCATGCCGGCGGGTACCGCGACGAAGGTCCGATCGCAACCGAGGGCGGCGGTGAGCAGGCCTAGTTCGAAGAGGACATTGTCCCGGGCGGGCGGGCGGGTGTTCGAGCGGCTGTCGGGCCGGTCGTCCGGTCCCAGAACGAGCACCCCGACGTCCGCCGCGTGGATCGCCGTGGTCAGGTTCTCAATGAACGTCCGGTTGGGGCGGAACACGTCGGTGTCCTTCCAGGTGGCCACCTGGACGGCGTTGCCGCAGCGACGGATCCCTTCACGGAATGCGTAGGCGATGGGAAGGCTTTCGGCCGACGACGCGAGGTAGAGCGTCGGGACGGAGCGGCGTGCGGGATCGTCGCGTTCCCGTTCGCGGAGGCGTCGGGCCAGTTCGCGGGCGATGTTGCGCCACAGGCTGGGAAACTGGTGGGCCAACGTGCGGAAAGTACGGTCACCGATGACGGCCGTGGTCGTGGGCAGGGTAGCGACCACCGTTGAGGACCGGCGGGTGGGTTCGATCAGGGCCATTTCCCCGATCTGCTGGCCGGCGGGCCGCAGGATGATGGGGCGGCCGTTGACGAGGATGCTGACTTCGCCCTCCAGGATGAAATGGAGTTGGGCGTCGGCGTCCTCCTGACGGAGAAGGACGGCCCCTTGGGCAAAGGACCGGATCTCGGCGGCGCTGGCGACGGCTGCAGCGAGGGCCGGATCACCGCGAACGATGACCTGGGACTGGAGCGCCTCGATCAAGGCGTCCCGACCGTCTTCACCTTGAAAGCGAGCGTTCATGCGGACGCCAGGAAGACTACCAGCCCGGCTCGGGGCGACAATGGCAGATCCGGTTGTCGGGGGAGCGGAGCGTGTGGGTGGGGAGAGGCCAGGACAGGGTCTGGCAGAGGAGCAGAGGCGCGAAGGGTCACGAGGTCCCATCCCTGCAGCCACTGTAAGCGGGTGCACTGACATTGGTTTGCTTCGGAGGGGGTGACTCCATAGCCTTACTCGGTTGCCATGAGTTCAAACGACAAAGCCGCCGGTGATTCGAGCGACCTGCTCCGGGCGGCCGAGTTGCTCGCACAGATCGGGGAGGAGCTGGCTTTTGTGGTGCCGGACGGGGATGCGGGACTCCTGCCGATCAACCGGTTTGTCATGGATCTGGAAGAGTGGGTGGCACCGACTGCTGCTGGGCCATGGACTGCGGGATTGAAGGTTGTCCGACTCTGGCTCGACGAGATTTTGGACGGGAGCGGGAAGTTCACCGAGGACCACATCCGGCTCATCAATGAGTGGCATGCCTACGTGAGTTCCGTTCTGGACGCCTGGCTGGACGGGGGCGGGATGCCGGACTGGCCTTCGGGTTGGGACAGGTCCTTGGTTCCGGGCGCAACCACACCGGTGGCAGGTGTGCCCAAGCCCGCGGCGGATTCCATTTCTCCGCAACCGCCCGCCCCGGATCCATCGCCATCAGCCGTGCTTGAGCCTATCGGCGATGAGCCTTCCATACGCCTGAACCTGGACGAGGATCTGGAGTTGCTCCGCGAATTCCATGCCGAGTCCCTGGAACTGCTGCAGGGCATCGAGCAGGGCGTTTTGGTTCTGGAAACGACCCCGGCGGATACCGAGACGATCAACTCGATTTTCCGCGCGTTCCATACGTTCAAGGGCGGCGCGGGATTCTTGCACCTCGACGCTCCCCGCCACCTGGCACACGAGTTGGAAACCCTGCTCGACCTGGTGCGGCGCTCCGAGCTGAGGATCAACGCGGGAATCATCAACCTGATCCTCGCGGGTGCCGATGCGCTCAGGCAGTTCACCCACGCCATCGGCGCTCAGCTTCAGGGCATCCATCCAGGAGCCCTGATTGTCGTGCCCACCAGCGACATCATCCGTCGCGCCAAATCGGCTGCACGCGGTGAATCCGTCCCGCCGCCGGTTCCGGCGCCCCCTGCCCCTGCCCTGGCTCCGGTGGAGGTACAGCCCGCACCCAGCACCCCGATTGCGGGCTTTCCCAAGTCAGATCGGACATCCCTCGAACCCGTTCCCCAAGCGGCTCCTGAGGCGAAGGCGCCCCTTTCGCCCGCCGCGCCGGCCCGCGAACCGGTCAGCGGCGATCCAGTCGCCGGCTTCGTCAAGCTGGACACGGCCAAGCTGGACAGCCTCGTGGATCTGGTAGGTGAACTGGTTGTGGCGCAATCCATGGTGGTGCAGAACCAAGAGGTGCGGAGCATCGAGAGCCCGCAGTTTCTCCGGCTCGTGCGCCAGCTCAGCCGCATCACTGGCGACCTGCAACGCACGGCCATGTCCATGCGCATGGTGCCCATCCGCGGTGCGTTTCAAAAGATGACCCGCTTGGTGCGCGACCTCGCCGCCAGCCAGCATAAGCAGGTGCAACTCCTGCTCGAGGGTGAGGAGACCGAACTCGATCGCAACATCGTTGAAAAGCTTGGTGACCCTCTCATCCACATGATCCGCAATTCTCTGGATCATGGAATCGAAGCCCCTGCCGACCGCATCGCCCAAGGCAAGCCAGCGCAAGGCACCATTCGGTTGAGCGCCGCCCATCAGCGCGGCGGCATTGTCATCCGCATCACCGACGATGGCAAAGGACTGAACCCGGACCGCATCCGGGCCAAGGCACTCGAACGCGGACTGATCCGTGCCGATGCCGAATTGGACGAATCCGAGATCTTTTCGCTGATCTTCCTGCCCGGTTTTTCCACGGCGGAAAGAGTGACGGATCTCTCGGGTCGCGGCGTTGGCATGGATGTGGTGCGGCGCAATATCGAGGGCCTCCGCGGGAAGATCGAGATCCAGTCCGTGCCTGGACAGGGCACCCAATTCACCATCGTGCTGCCTCTGACGCTGGCGATCATTGACGGGATGTTGGTGGGCGTGGGCGAGGACCGTTACATCATCCCCACGCTTTCGATTCGCGAGTCCTTCCGACCTCAACCCGGCATGGTCTCCACCATCCAGGGCTGCGGCGAGGTGGTCAGCGTGCGCGGCCGCCAGACACCACTGCTTCGTCTGGGCCGACATCTGGATCGCCCGTTCAAAGCCAGCAAGCCCGAGGATGCCATCATCGTGGTGGTGGAATCCGGGGACGCTTCCCGCGGATTGCTGGTGGACGAATTGCTCGGCAAACAGGAGGTCGTCATCAAGAGTTTGGGCCAGGCCTTCCAGAACCAGAGCCTGCTGGCGGGCTCGGCGGTGCTCGGCGACGGCTCGGTGGGTCTCATCCTGGACGTGGACACGCTGGTGAAGGCGCCCGGACACCGCAAGATTTCCGCAACGGCAACCGCAACTCCTGGCCCATGACAAAGTCGTCTCCGAACTCCAACCCATCCCTGGCCAAGGCCGGGCGCTACCTCGCCTTCAGCCTGGGTGCGGAGACTTATGGGCTGCCGGTCCTGAACGTGCGCGAGATCATCCGGCTGTGCCCGATCACGCCGGTACCCCGCGCGCCGGAATACATCAAGGGCGTGATCAACCTGCGCGGCACGGTGATTCCGGTGCTCGACCTGCGCGCCAAATTCCAGATGCCAACCGCCGTCTACGGCGAACGGGCATGCATCATTGTGGTGCAACTCCGCAACCCCACCGGGGGCAGCACCTTGATCGGCGCCATCGTGGACACGGTGGAGGAGGTCATCCAGTTGAACGCGGACCATCTCGAGCCGGCACCTGATTTTGGTGGGTCGCCCGAAACGCAGTTCATCCTCGGACTGGGGACGCTCAACGGCGGCGTCAAGACGCTGCTGGATCCCGATAAGGTCTTCCTCACGGAAGGTTTGCTGACCCTGGTTCCATCGCCCGCCTCCACTCCTCAGAACAGAACTCAAACCGTATGAAATCCTGGACCATCTCGCGACGGATCAAGTTTGGGTCCGCGGCCATGCTGCTGATTTTGGCGGCGCTCGGGCTATTCGCCCTGGGGCGGCTGGAGAGCCTCAGTCATTCCCTCGCGACCATGGCGGACAAGAGCATGCCCAGCGTGCTTGTCCTGAGCGAATGCTCGGAGCTGGCGCGTGACAACATCTTCGCCTGCCTTCAGGCCGCCGAGGCGACCTCGCCGGAGCATCGTCAAGAGATCGAGGCCCGCGTTGCCGTGAACCGGAAGCGAATGGATGACTTGTTCAAGCGTTACGATCCCGACCTGATTCAGGACAGCGAGGACCGCCGGTTGTTTGAAGAGGTCAAACGGACTCGAGATGCCTTCGTCAAGGTCCGCGCGCCTTATCTCGAGATGATGCGTCAAGGGAACCCGGAGGAGCTGAGGAAGAGAATGACCGAGGTGGTCATTCCCGCCTTTGAAGCGTCCGTCAAAGCGGTTGATGTCGCTGTCGAATACAACAAGAAGCTGGCCATGGAAACGACCGTAGCGGCACTTGCCGCGGGGCGTTACAGCGTGACCCTGATCTACGTTGCGCTCGGGGTGACCCTGATCTTGTCCGTCCTGCTGACATGGCAGACCGTGCGCTCAACCAACCTCGTGCTGGGCAACCTCGCCGTGAACCTCGATCACGGCGCCATCCAGACCGCCGCAGCGGCGCGCCAAGTCTCGGTGGCCAGCAAGACTCTGTCCTCCGCCACCTGCGAACAGGCCGCATCCGTGGAAGAAACCAGCGCTTCATTGGAGGAGATCACCAGCATGATCCGCTCGACTGCTGACAACGCCGAAAAGGCGAAAGCGCTGGCGGGCGAAGCCCAGGCCGTCGCCCAAGCCGGCTCGCGGAGCATGGTGGAAATGACCCAGGCGATGGCTGCCATTGATACCTCCAGCGCCGAGGTCGCCAAGATTGTGAAGAGCATCGACGAGATCGCCTTCCAGACCAACATCCTGGCGTTGAATGCCGCGGTGGAGGCCGCGCGGGCCGGAGAGGCGGGTGCCGGATTTGCGGTCGTCGCCGATGAAGTCCGTTCCCTTGCCCAGCGCAGTGCGGCTGCAGCGAAGGTAACCGCCGACAAAATCGAGGCTTCGATTGCCAGAAGCCGCAGCGGATCCCAAAGCTGCGACAAGGTTCGGCAGTCGCTGACGCAAATCGCCGAGAAGGTGTCTTCCACCGATTCGCTGGTCGGCCAAATTGCAACCGCGGCCCGTGAACAAGCCCAAGGGATCGAGCAGATCAACACGGCCATTACGCAAATCGATCAGGCGACGCAGATCAACACGGCCAGCGCAGAGGAGAGTGCCGGGGCAGCCGAGTCCCTCGAAACCGAGGCGGCGGCGCTCAAGGAAATGGTATCTCAGCTCCGCCAGTTGGTGGGTGGCTTGGACACGGCTTCACCTCCGGCATCGGAACCGGCTGCAGCCGCGTTGCGCCCGAAGCGCGCGCCGGTTTTCAGCTCGCAGCCAGCGGTGCGGTCGAGACCGCGGGCCCAGTCGCAGAAAATCCTGAGCGGAGGCCACCGTAAGTCGATTCCCATGCCCGGTGATTCCGGTGGGGCGGCCGGTGGCGATGACGACAACTTCAAGAGTTTCTGAACCGGCGCACCCCGATCGATTCCGAACCTGAAAACGGCGGTTGGGGATCCGCAGATGCAACCCATGTTACCCATGACAATCAGCGGTAAACTCAGCAGCAGGACTTTGTTCGCGTCGGTGACCATCAGTGTCTTTCTCCTCGTGATTGGCGGAGTCGTGCAGCGGATGCTGACGAATCAAAAGGAGATCACCGCCGCCCAGGAACGCCGTTACCAGTCGTACCTGTTGGCGGATGAATTGCGCCAAAGCTCGGATGACTTGACGCGCCTGGCACGGACCTACGTGTTGACGACGGACAACCTCTACGAGGAGCAGTACCGGGCGGTCCTGGACATCCGAAATGGCAAGGCTCCCCGGCCGGAGCATTACGAGAGGATCTATTGGGACTTTGTGGCAGCCGACGGGATCAAGCCGCGGCCGGACGGCAAAGCGGTTCCGCTACAGCAGTTGATGGAAGAACAGGGTTTCACGGCGGAGGAGTTTGCGAGGCTCAAGGAGGCTCAGGGCAACTCCGACAACTTGGTTCGGTTGGAGACCGTCGCCATGAACGCGGTCAAGGGCTTGTTCGATGACGGGAAGGGCCATTTCACCCGGAAAGGCGAGCCGGACATGGCGCTGGCTCGGCAATTGATGCACAGCAGGGAGTATCATGCTGAGAAGGCGAAGATCATGAAGCCCATTGACGAGTTCTTCAGCATGCTGGATCGACGCACGAGCAGCGAAGTGCAACGGCTCGTTCAGCGCAGCTACCGTCTATTTTATACGCTGCTCGCGCTGGTGGGCCTTGCCGTTCTTACCCTGATCGCCTTGTGCACCTCGGTTTTTGCCACCGTCGTCCAGCCGATCCGGCAGGTCATGGCAGAGCTGCAAAACACGGGCTTCCAACTCGACAGCGCATCCGCACAGATGTCGGCTTCGAATCAGGTTCTCTCCTCCGGCGCGAGCGAGCAGGCGGCGTCTGTGGAAGAGACCAGCGCCTCGCTGGAGGAGATGTCGAGCATGATCCAGGCGACGGCGGAAAACTGCCAGAGAGCCAAGGCTCTGGCCTCCGAGACCCGCGCGGTAGCGGCGGGGGGATCGCGGACGATGGCCGACATGGTGGAGGCCATGGCGGAAATTGATCTGTCGAGCGGGCAGGTGGCCAAAATCGTCAAGGACATCGACGAGATCGCCTTCCAGACCAACATCCTTGCGCTCAACGCGGCGGTGGAGGCGGCGCGGGCCGGCGAGGCGGGTGCGGGCTTTGCCGTGGTGGCCGACGAGGTGCGGTCGCTGGCCCAGCGAAGCGCAGCGGCTGCCAAGGCGACAGCGCACAAGATCGAGGTGGCGATCGGCAATACCCGAAAGGGCACCGAATGCACGGCCCGGGTCGTGGAGTCGCTGGAGGAGATTACGAAGCAAGTGGCGGCCACCGATTCGTTGGTGGGGGAGATCGCCACTGCGGCCAGCGAACAGGCGCAGGGTATAGAACAGATCAACCAAGCCATCGGGCAGATGGAGAAGGTATCGCAAAACAACGCGGCCAACGCCGAGGAAACGGCGGATGCGGCGATGCAAGTGGAGGCGCAGGGTGAATCGCTCAACGAGCTGGTGGGGCGACTGCGAGCGCTGGTGGGTGGCGCACCGACCCGCAGCCTGCGGCGGGATCACCGCGGACCCACGAGCGTCATCGGCCAACGGTGAGGGTCTGCGCGATGGAAATCGTTTTCGCAGGTCGTGAATGTCCAGTTTGCCAAGGCGACGAGGTTGAAAGCACGCTCTGACAATTCGTTTTCCAGCCAGGCCTATCGGACGTTGAGCGATCTGGTGTATCGGCACAGCCGCATCCGACTGGGCCCGGACAAAAAGGCTCTGGTGGCCAACCGGCTGCGAAAACGCCTCCAGACCCTGGACCCGGAATCCTACGACGACTATTGCGACCTTCTGCAATCGCTTCAGGACGCGGAGGAGGTCGAGAACCTGGTGGACCTGATCTCCACCAATCACACCCGGTTTTTCCGCGAGCCCGAGCACTTTTCCTTCCTGACACAGCGGGCTCTGCCCGCGCTGGTCTCGGAATTGAGCGCCACGGGCGCACCACTGCGGCTTTGGTCCGCTGCGGCCTCCTCCGGGGAAGAGCCCTACACCATGGCGGTGGCGGTGGCGGAATACTTGAGGCCTTTCCCCAAAATGGAGTGGCAGATCCTGGCAACCGACATTTCCCGCCGGATGTTGGCCGCGGCACGGCAGGGCATCTATTCCATGGATCGCGTGAAGCCGGTGCCCCTGGAAATCCTCAAGCGCTACTTCCAGAAGGGTGTCGGTGCGCGAGCGGGTGTCTGCCGGGTGAAACCCGAGCTCCGCGATCATCTCCAGTTTGATCGGGTGAATCTCTTTCAGGCGGAATATCCGGTTCCCTCAAACCTGCATGTGATTTTTTGCCGCAATGTGATGATCTATTTCGACCTGCCTTCCCGTGCCTTGGCAGTGCAGCGGTTGACCCAACACCTGGCACCCGGCGGATACCTGGTGATCGGACATTCCGAGAACCTCATGGGCATCCCACACGGATTGCACCCGGTGCAGCAGGGCGTCTTTCAGAAGACATGAAACCAGGCGTCCAAAAGGTCCGGGTACTGATCGTGGATGATTCGGCGCTGGCCCGGCGTGCCATCGGCGACGCGTTGTCCAGGGATCCGGAGCTCGAGGTCGTTGGGTATGCTTGCGATCCCTACGTGGCGCGTGACCAGATCCTTTCCCTCCAGCCGGATGTCATCACGCTGGATCTGGAAATGCCGCGCATGGATGGATTGGCGTTTCTGAAGATCCTGCAGGAACACCATCCCGTGCCCGTGGTGGTGGTGAGTTCACTGACTCCGGCCGGTTCGGCCAAGGCAGTGGAAGCGCTGGTGGCCGGAGCGCTGGATGTCATAGCCAAGCCCGACGGTGGCAGGAGTCTGGGTCAGATTGCCCGCGAACTGACCCTTCACGTCAAGGCCGCCGGACGTTCTCGTCGAAGACCCGGATATGCGCCTGTTGCCATCGAGGCGGCCAAGCCTTTCCCTCCCCCTCTTGAACCCGGGCAGTTTTCGCCGCGGCGCATCATCGTGATCGGCGCATCGACGGGCGGCGTGGAAGCGCTTCGGTATCTCCTGCCGCGTTTGCCCGACGGCCTTCCGCCGATCGTGGTCGCGCAGCACATTCCGGCGCCCTTTTCCCGAACCTTGGCCGCGCACCTCAATGCCTTGTGTGCCTTCACGGTTCGCGAAGCAGTCAATGGCGACCCATTGCACCCCGGCTTGTGCCTGGTGGCGCCCGGAGATTTCCACCTCACCCTCGGCCGGGACGGCTTGGGCTACCGAGTACGACTGACCCAATCACCGCCCGTCCATCATTGCCGCCCCTCGGTGGACATCCTGTTCCGGTCCGCTGCAGAGCAGGCCGGAAATCAAGCGGTCGCAGCCCTGCTGACGGGCATGGGTGTGGACGGTGCGCATGGACTGCAGTTGCTCCGTGCGGTCGGCGCGCGCACCCTTGCCGAGGATCAGGAAAGCTGCGTCGTTTTCGGCATGCCTCAGGCAGCGATAAAGCTGGGCGCCGCCGAACAGGTGGTGCCGCTGCCGCGGATTCCGCAAGCCATCCTCAAGATGCTTTCACAACCCGTTCTCGAATGATGCCCATGGGACAAGGCCCGGATCTCGACCGGATCTCGACCGAAGCGATCCGGGAGGTTCTGACAACCCAATTCAGGCTGTCCGTCTTCGCCGCATCGTCTGATGAAGTTGGATGGGCCTCCGTGAACCCGCATGGGCTGACCGGCTCCGTAAGCCTCGAAGGTCCGGAGATTCGGGGGGAGGTACGTCTTCAGATTCCTGAGTCTTGGTTGAGCACGCTCAATGCCTCTCTCGGCCCTGTCAGCCCCGACCCGGCCGATCGGGCGAGCGAGATGTGGGACCTGGCCAGCGAGCTTTGCAACATGGTTGCTGGACGGATCGGCGCGGGACTCGCGGCTGCTGGGCACATCTGCACCTTGAGCACGCCCGATGTCACATCAGGGCCACAGAACCCGGTCGAAGCTGGTCCCGGGGCCAAACGCTCGCACACCCACTGGACATGTGCTGGCGCGACACTCACGCTGACGGTCTGGATCAAGTGATGTCGACAGGACCTAGAATTCTCAGCGTGGACGACAGCAAGACGGTTCGTCGGATGCTGGTGCGGCTCTTTAAGCCGTTCCATTGCACCCTGTCCCAAGCGGCCAACGGTGAGGAAGGATTGGTCGTGGCGACCTCGGAAAAGCCCGACCTGATTTTCCTCGATTACAACATGCCGGTCATGGATGGCCTCACCATGCTGCAGCGCTTGCGCGAGGATGTTTCGCTGCGGCACACGCCGGTGATCATGCTTACCGCGGAGGCCGGCGCCAAGCAGATCGCTGCTGCTGCCCGTCTGGGTGCACGCGATTACATCACCAAACCATTCCAGGAAGACCTGCTGCTGTCGAAGACGGCACGGATCATCCCGCTTGTCCTGCGCCCCAGCGTTCCGTCCTCGATCGAACACGCTCCAGACACGACTGGCGGGCAGACCGCTCCGCCATTCACTCCGGAACTGAAGGCCCCATAACGATGGACCCCACCGCCCCCGAAAGCCCTCCGTTGCGAGACGCTCCAGCCCCTGAGCCCGCAGCCAATCTGAATCTCCAGGCAGCGGTACTGGTGGTGGACGACAGCCGCACCATGCGACTGGCGCTGATCCGCGCCCTCAACAATCTCGGATTCAAGAATATTACCGAAGCGGTCAACGGACGGCAGGCGTTGGAGATGGTCCGAAGGCAATCCTTCGACCTCATGCTTCTCGACATTGAAATGCCGGAGATGAACGGCATTCAGGTGCTGTTCGAGCTCCGCAATGATCCGCAGCTGAACGGTCTTCCGGTCATCGTGATCTCCGGCGCTGAACAGGTGGACACGGCTGTCAAATGCATCGAGGCCGGCGCCGAAGACTACCTGCCCAAACCGTTCAACCCGACACTGCTCCAGGCACGGGTGACCACGTGCCTCGAAAAAAAGCGCCTGCGCGATATCGACCGCCTCCGCCTCGTTGAGTTGCAGGTCGAAAAGCAACGCTCCGACAACCTGTTGCACATCATCCTGCCAGAGGACGTGGCGAACGAGCTCAAGGCCACCAACGCGGTGCGCCCGCGCCTCATCGGGGAAGTCGGGGTGCTGTTTTCCGACATCGTGGGTTTCACCTCGTTCTGCCATTCCCACTCACCCGAAGAGGTTCTGGGTTATCTCCAGTCCCTGGTGGAAGCCTTCGAGAAAATCGTCGCCCGGCACGGTCTCGAAAAGATCAAGACCATCGGGGACGCCTTCATGGCGACGGCGGGGATGTCCAATCCCATTGAAAATCCGGCGATGAATTGTGTGGCATGTGGCCTCGACATGATCAGCGCCGCCGCGTCGCAACCGCCCTATTGGAAATTGCGTGTCGGTGTCCACGTGGGACCCGTCGTCGGGGGAGTTGTCGGCAAACGGAAGTATCAGTTCGACGTCTGGGGCGACACCGTGAATACCGCCGTCCGGATGGAGCAGTCCGGCCTGCCCGGCGGGCTGACCTTGAGCGCCCAAGCCTGGGAACGGGTCAAGCAAAGCTACCATGGAGTCTCCCTGGGCACGATCGAGGTCAAGGGTAAGGGCGGAATGGAGATCTTCCGGATCGAACGGACCAGTTGAGGGCCTCGTTGCCCTGTTTGCTTCACGAACCCATAGCCCATGAACGCCGCTACTACCGAAAGCCTGCCTGCGCCAACCGCCGCGGCTTCCTTGTCAGCCATCGAGGACGCCTCGGTCCTCGTGGTCGATGACAGCCGCACGATGCGGCTCGTGCTGACCCGGGAGCTCAACAAACTCGGTTTCACCCGCATCAGCGAGGCGGCCGACGGTCGCAAGGCCATCGAGAGGATCCGTCGGGAACCCTTCGACCTCGTCCTTCTCGACATGGAAATGCCCGAGTTGGACGGCATGGGGGTGCTTTTGGAGATCCGCAACGACCCGGAATTGCGGGGTCTGCCGGTGATCGTGATCTCCGGCGCTGAACAGGTCGACAGTGCTGTCAAATGCATCGAGGCCGGTGCGGAAGACTATCTGCCCAAACCGTTCAACGCGACGCTGCTCCGGGCGCGTGTGACCACTTCGCTGGAAAAAAAGCGCCTGCGCGATTTGGACCGGGTGCGTCTCAAACAGTTGCAGGCCGAGAAGGAATTGCTCGAGCAGATGCAGCGCCGGCTCAATAGCGAGTTGGCCGAGGCGGCCAACTACGTCAGGTCCATCCTGCCAGAACCCACCCTCTCTCCGCTGAGGATCGACTGGAAATACCAGCCTTCCACGGAGCTGGGTGGGGATGCCTTCGGCTATCACTGGATTGATCCGGACCATTTCGCGGTCTATCTCCTCGACGTCTGTGGCCATGGCGTCGGGGCTTCGCTGCTTTCCGTGACCGCCATGAACGTCATCCGGTCCGGGTCCCTGCCCAAAACCGAATTCCGGGATCCGGGCGCGGTGCTTTCCGGGCTGAACAACGCCTTCCTGATGGAGAAGCAGAACAACATGTATTTCACCCTGTGGTACGGCGTGTACCACGTCCCGAGCCGGACACTGAGATACTCCTCCGGCGGGCATCCGCCGGCGCTGCTGTTGTCTTCGGACGGTTCAGGATCGGCTGTCAGCCGGCAGTTGCGGACCCCCGGGGTCATCGTCGGCGCCATGGAGGACATGGCTTACCAAACGCGAACCTGCCAGGTCGGGCCTGGCGATAGCCTGCTGGTGCTCTGCGACGGCTGTTATGAAATCAAGGATGCCGAGGGGAACTTCATGGAGTTTGAGACCTTCGAGCGATTCATGCGGCAGCAGGTCGCCGCGCCCGATGCGCTGGACCGACTGCATTCCTGGGTGCGCGACCGTCACGGGGAAGGCCCCTTGGACGACGATTTCTCGATTGTGCGCATCCATTTCTGACCGGTGCAGGGTGTCCTTGCACGGGTCCCTATCCCTTGCCTCCAGGGATCAGACGTAATGGCTTTGGAGCAAGTCCGCGACGCCGGAATCCAACTGCTCCCGCCGGCGTACCGCGTCAAAGCGATTCAGCAGATCCTCTTGCCGCACCCTCGCCCGCTCCGCACCGCGGAGGTCATGCAAGACCTGGCCGCGGTGCATCATGATAATCCGGTCTCCGAGATGAACGGCCTGTTGCATGGAATGCGTCACCATCAGCGTGGTGAGTTGGTCACGCTGGATGATTTCGTGAGTCAGGCGAATGACTTGGTCGGCGCTCTTTGGATCGAGGGCGGCGGTGTGTTCATCCAGGAGCAAGAGATCGGGCTTTAGCCAGGAGGCCATGAGCAGCGTCAAGGCTTGGCGCTGGCCCCCGGAAAGGGTGCCGATGGCGTTGTCGATGCGGTCCTCCAGACCCATGTTCAGGGAGCGGATGCGGTCGCGGATCTGCGCGCGCAGTTTGTGGTCGAGCGCCCATCCGAGACCGCGGGGCTGACCACGCCGGGCTGCCAGGGCGAGGTTTTCTGCGATGCTCATGTTTGGCGCGGTGCCGCTGAAGGGGTTCTGGAAAACGCGGCCGATCAAGCGCGCACGGCGGTGCTCGGGTTGCCCGGTGATGTCCTGGCCGGCCAGCGTGATGCTGCCGGAATCAACGCGGAACGTGCCGGCAACGGCGTTCAGGAGCGTGGATTTGCCGCTGCCGTTGGTGCCGATGATGATCAGGAACGATCCGCGTTCCAAGGTGAGCGTTACCCCGCGCAGGGCGCGCACCTCATTGGCGGTGCCGGGGTTGAACGTCTTGAGGATATCCTGGAGGTCGAGCATGGCGTCAGGTGGCGGCGGGTTTGGACGCGAGGCGGAGTTTTCGCAGCGCGGCGGGCGTGACGAGGGCAGCAAAAACGAACGCCGCCGTGATCAATTTGAGGTCGTTGGGATTGAGCCCCCAGCGGAGCGCAATGGCCACCAGCAGGCGGAACAGGACGGAGCCCATGACCGCACCGGTGATCAGAACGCCGATCTTTTTGGTCCCGACCAACGCTTCGCCAATGATCACACTGGCCAGTCCCCAGACGACGATTCCAATCCCCATCTGGACGTCGGCGAAACCTTGATACTGGGCCAGCAAGGCGCCGGACAGGGCGATCAGTCCGTTGGAAAGCGCGAGCCCAAGGATGATGATGAAGTCCACACTCACCCCGAGCGCGCAGACCATCTGGGGATTGTCGCCCGCGGCGCGCATGGCCGTCCCCAGATTGGTTCGGAAAAAGAGATAGAGGGTGAGGCCAACGGCGATGACGACCAGGAGTACCCCGATCAGCAGGGCGGCGTCGCGGACGCCCACCGTCCAACCAGCCAGGAGGAATTCGGATTTGCCGCCGCCCAGAAGACGTGTCGCCAAGGATTCGGCCTGGTTGGCCAAGGTGGACTCATTCAGCAAGGGGATGTTGCTCTTGCCCATGACATGCAGGTTGACGGAGTAAAGGGCTGTCATCACCAGGATCCCGCTCAAAAGACCGTTGATCTTGAATTTGGTGTGCAATACGCCGGTGAGTGTCCCCGCGACGACCCCCGACATGAAGCCTGCCAACGTGGCCACCACCGGCGACCAGTGATGCACCAGAAGGATGGACGCCACCGCCGCGCCCAACGTGATGGATCCGTCCGCGGTGATGTCGGGAAAATTGAAGATGCGAAAACTGAGGTAGACCCCAAGTGCGAGCAAGGCGAGGACGAGTCCAATCGTGGCGGCCCCTATGAGAAGTGTCATGAAAGTGTTTCAGATTAGAGGTGCATGGCCAAACTTCCCCACTGGGCTGAACCAGCAGGCGCCCCGCATGAAATCCGTTTCGCCAAGGCCTTCGAACTCCCGATCATCGGCGAGCAGGTGAAGCACCGACGAGGCCGTCCCGGTATTCAGCAAGGACGCCACCGTCTCCGCGAGATCCACCCTGCCCTTGGGCAAGGGGCGATAGGGGAAAACAGCCGCATGAAAATGTCCCTTCGCGGACGTCCCTGGCCCTATCTGGCGCAAGAACGGAAGGCTCTCCGGCGACGGCGACTTTTCGGCGAACCCCACGATCAATGCAACCTGCCGCTCATGGGCACGCTCCGTGGTGAAACTCATCCAGTCCCTCACTTCGGGAAACACCAGCGGCGATCGATTCGATGTCTGGTCAGGAGACCTCAGCAGCGTGCTGCCCACCAGGCCGGACGTTTCGGCCACGATGGCAAATGCGGCCGCCGGGACTGGAAGGGCTTCAAAGGCGCGCTCGACCAAGGCGGAAAGGCCGATGACGCCGCGGGCGCTGTGGTTGGCCTCAAACCGGAGCAGTCGGGAGAAAGTGCCCCGCGCAGAAAGCCCATAGAGCAGCTGCATTTCGGGAATGAGTCGGCCCTCGGTGACCTGATAATCCGGGACACTGCTGCCATCGGTTGGCATCGATACGGCGGCGCCAGCAACCGCGAGCGTCTCGCCGTAGCGGCCGTTGCCCTCTTCCGGCGTCCGCCCAAATGCACCCAGACCCACCGCGACCCGATCTGGCTCGCAGCAAAGTCGATGGCTGCGGGAAGAGGCCAGTTTGCCCTCGGCGAAGGCTTCGGGCCTTCCGTGGAGGTAGCCGACAAATTCCCCATCCGATCCAAGCGTATGCAGTTCAAATTTCAGGCTGTCCTGCTCCCACAGGCGCGGGCTGTTCGGGGCCGGCGCTGCCGCTGCCGCGGACGATGTTGAGGATTCGTTTGGCTCCTGACGGGCCACCAGCATGTCGGCTATGCCTGCCAGGTGAAGCACCTCAAGGACGCTCGCCGTAGGTCGCAGCACCCGCAATCGACCGCGCACGGCCTTGAGCTTTTTGTGGTACTTGAGCAGCTCCCGGATGCCGGCAGAACTGACGTAATCCACGCGGGCGAAATCCAGGTCCAAGTGGTGATGTCCTGACTGGATGGCCATTTCAATCGCGTGACCAACCCGGTCTGCCCAATTGGCATCCAGGCGTCCCTGCAATTGCAGCTCGTGACGGCCTTCGTCGCTGATGGAGGTGATTTCCATGGAACAGTTGTTATCGGACGGATTCCCCAAGTTGCAGCAGGTCCTTGGGAAGGGTGATTCGGAGACCCGATTCAGGGTCGCCCCTCTGCAGCAAAACGGCCTTGGCCAAGCCGCCTCGGATGGCCTGACGGTGGGTCTCCACGCTGGGCGCGTGGAGATACCCGACCAAGGTGAGTTCAGCGGGTCGGCGCAGTGGGAGCATGGGTCGGGTTTGCGGCCTTCGCCTTCAGCATGGGCAGGTTGGTGGTCGTGGCGGTGATGAATCCATCGGCCTTCTGTTTCAGGTCGGCTGGGATTTCCCAGTGGTCCTTGAGACCGTTCAGCGCGGTTTCGTTGTAAAGGAATACCACCGGCACGTAGTCATCGATGGGCATCTCGGACGCTTTTTTGCCGTCCAGCACGTCGGCCGCGATGGATCCGACGTGTTTGCCGATTTCGAGGAAATTTGCGCCGAGATCGAACAGGGATCCGCCCTTGACCAAGGGGGGCATCACCGTGAAGACCGGAATATGGGCCCGTCGACAGGCTTCGAGGACTTGATCGCTCGCCGTGGTGACTGCCACATCGCCGCTGATCCACATGCATTCAGCTCCTCGCGCGATGACCGACTTCACCGACTCGATGACAGCCATGCTGTTCTCCGCATTGCCTTCGATCAACTGGATGCCCAGTTCAGCGCAGATTTTGCGGGCCAACTTGGTCTGCACCATCGAGTTGACCTCGGCCGCGTTCCAGACCAAGCCAACGGACTTCAGCTCGGGACGCATGCGTTTGGCCACGCGGAAAATCTGCTCTACCGGTTGAATGGAGCCCGCGCCCGCCATGTAAGGCGGATGATTCAGGTGGTTGGTAGGGTCGATCCCCACGCCCGCAGCGTAAGGATCCGTTACCACACCGAAAACATGCAGGGTGCGGCCGCCGTTGCGGTTCGCATTCGCGACGGTCTGGAGCGAAATGGTGCTGGCGGTGAGGATCAGGTCAAAGTTGCCGGTGGTCACCTCGCGGGCAATCGTGTTGGCGGTGCCGATGTCTCCTTCGGAATTGTAGCGCCAGATACGGAGTTTATTGCCGTCGCCGTAGCCCCGGGCGGCCAGCGACTCCAGCATTCCCTCCACGCCTTGCTCCAGGGCCAGAAGTGAGGCGTGTTGAACGACCGCCACCCTTGTCTGCGGTTTGACCACCCCCACGCGTTGAGCGGACTGGCGGGATGCCTTGTCCGTGTAGAGCAACACCCCCGCTGCCAAGGTGAGCAGACAAGCTCCCAGCGAAAGTCGTTTCAGGGTTTCAAACATGGGCTGATGTAGTTTTGGTTTGATGAACGGGGCCATGACTTCGGCCTCAGGGTTTGATCCGATGCGGGGAACCGATCCCGGGCATCGTCCGGTTGATCCGGCCCCGGTCCAGCCAAAGGGAGCCCGTGACGGCGACTGCCTCGTCTGACCAGCGCCTCAAGGCCGGTCGCAAGGCTCCCCGGAGACGGTTCCCCGGGAGGGCCTGCACCTACAGGCGTTGGCAAATTTGCGCGGGCACCCAACGTCTGGAGTTCAACGAGGACGACGCGCCTCGACCGCTTTGAATCCAGTGTCGCGCTGCTCCCGCCTTCCAGTACCGGCACCCGATGCGGCTGGAAGGCTCTGACTAGGGCTTGTAGCTCTGCTGGCGGGCTTTGAGGTAGGCGTCCAGTTCCGCATCGTTGGCGAAGGAGAACGGCGAGCCATCGTCGTCACCCAGCAACAGGTAGGCGTTCATCTGATCTTGATCCCGGAAAACCCGCATTTCCGGCAACCGCCCCATAATGTCGAAGACCTCCACGATTTGCGGTTGGAGGTTTACGAAGGATGTCGTCCCGCCCTTCCGCCCAAGTTCCTTCGTCACGCGGAAGAAGAGGCGGATACCGACACTGGTGACGAACTTCAGCGACGCAAGGTCAAAGACCAGATCCGCTTCCGGAGCGGCGAGCACGGGCTTCAAATCGGAATCGAGGCCGGCGACGGTTGAGTTGTCCAGATGGCCAGACAGCTTGCAGGTGAATTGCTGGTGCTTTCCGGAATCGCCCCGGCATTCGAGTTCAGTCTTCAGTTGGTTCATGGGGGTCATGGGATGTTTCGATTTGAGCGTTCGCTGGCAGCGCGGGTCGGATTGGGTCAGACAAGACCTCTCAGATCGGTCCGGCGCCTCGTGCAGGACTACGAAAGGTGCGTCCGCTGGCGGGCGAGGAGGTAGGCATCGAGCTCAGCCTGGCTAGCGAAGACCTGCATGTCGGGCATGCTGCCCATGATGTCAAAGACCTCCCTGATCTGTGGTTGCAGGTTGACGAAGGAAACTTGGCCCTGATGAGCCCTCTGCTTTTTTCCTGCCAACAGGAAGAGCCGGATCCCGATGCTGGTGGCGAATTTGAGCCCGGCCAAATCGAAAACCAACCGGGCCGGCTTGTTCTCGAGGGCGGAGTTTAGCCTCTCTTCCAGAACGGCTGCCGTGGAGTTGTCGAGATTGCCCTCCAGAACGAGGGTCGTCTCCACCTGGGTGGCGCTACTGGTTTTGTGGAGGGTTTTGATGTTGAGGATGCTCATGGTGATTTTTCGGGCAGTGCCCTCAGGACGCGTTGATTCTTTGGCCGGGCGTTGCCATTGGCCGAGACAATTTGGAAAACATGGGAGGCCGGCCCGCGGATGTCCAGCACGCCGGCCACCCGCGGACGGTTGCATGGAGAAAGCCTGAGGTCAGGTCTTGTTGGCCTTGTGCAACGTCACCCGATTCCGGTCGCCTTCCCGGGCGTATTCCATCCTGTCCGACATTTTGCGCAGCATGTGGATCCCGAGGCCTCCAATGGGGCGCTTTTCCATTGGCAGGGTCGTGTCCGGCCCGGCCTGCTCCAAGGGATTGAACGGGTGACCGTCGTCCTCCACGACCAGGATCATGCCGCTCTCGGAAAGCTGTACCGAGACCTGGATGACATGTTGTGCGGAGTCGTCGTACCCATACTTGATGCAGTTGGTGACCAACTCTTCCAAGGCCAGTAGGGCCAAATAAGCGGCGGCCTGCGGCGTCTGCTGCTTTTCCAGCCAGAGTGACAAATTGTCCATTGCCGGCGACAGCGCGTCGAAGCTGTTGAGGACCTCAAAACTGTAGTTTGCGCTCATTCCTTCATTGCAGTCCGCCAAGCGGGGCGCGCCTTGGAGTTCGCAGATTGGACCGTCTGAACACCTCTCTGTCAGCGGTCGGGTTAAAGTGTACCATCCACCGGTTCTTTCTGGTTAAGGGATTTGGCGGGTGAGGTTCAAGGCTGCTTTCGGTAAAGCGGCCCGGCCGTCAGGAGAAAGGGGCTCCCGTTGCCATCGTTGTTGCAAAGCCAGCGCACAGAATCCCTCCGCCATCAGGCGAGGCCCTCTTCTCGCTGCATCACCTCGCGAGTCGGTGAAGTCCACCGCAGATCAACGGACTCGTTCGATGGAATAGAAGGCATCGGGGTTGGAGGCGCCTTCGTCCACGAAGCTGGAATTCGTTCCGGTCGCGGTGAATTCCGGGACGATGACGACTGAGGTTGTGGATCCCAGCGAGTCGCGTCGCTCAATGCGGTACACGCCGCCGGGGACGCTGCGCCACGCGACCCGCGGAACCATCATCAGGGATTTGTCGAAGCCGCTGTTGGGATCCAGGGGATGGGTCAAGGCTCGGAACTCCGCGAGATTGTTCCGGCCATCGTCATCGGGATCCGCGGCGGCTTTGGCGCGGGGATCGGTGGCCCAGGCAGTGCCAAACCACTGCTTCCACCAGATGTGGGCGATCCCCTCGAAGTGGTCCGCGCCGGGTTGGAGGAATTCCGCCGGTTGCAGGGCTCGACGGGCGAGTCGGACGCGGGCGATCTCTCCATTGAAGTAGAATCCGCCGTTGAAGTTGGCTCCGACGGCGACGCCGTTCTTTGCCCGGGGGTCCGGCACCACGGTGGTCGTGGCGTTTGTCTTGAGCACGCCGTCCACGTAGAGGAAAAGCCGCCCGTGATCGAAGATCCCCGCGAGGCGATGGAACAGTCCGTCGTTGGGGACGGGCGCGTAAACCAGCATGTGCGAGCCATCAGCGCCGGCCACCCCGAAGTTCGCCTGCCCGGTATCGCCTTCGTAGTAGAGCCCGTAGGACCAGATGAAGGTTTGCGGGTCCGACCTTTGTACGAGCGTGCGATTGGCTCGGCTGTTGTCGCCGACGGGGCGGAAGATGGCCTCGACCGTGAACGCGGCACCGGTAGCGAGGTTCAGTGAGGACGACTCCTTGGCCACCATGGCGGAGCCGAAATTGCCCGAGCCGGTTACCTGCATGGAATGTTGGCCGGGCTCGGCGCCGGGAGTCGTCTCGACGAACGTCGGGGCGCCAAGCCGGGTCCGGCCGTGGTTGCCTTGCCCGGAGGTGTCCGTGGCCTGGTAGACTGCAAACCCGGGTTCACCGTCTTCGAAGTCCCAGTCGAGGACGACGTCGGCGAGGGCCTGGGTCATGAGCGCGGGCACGACAAGGGCAAGCCCGAGGAGGGATTTGGGCTGGAAAGTTTGCATGGGGGGATCGCTGCGAGAGCAGCACAGGGGGCCGGGAATCCGGCCGGTTGGTGGGCGAGACAGGACTTGAACCTGCACGGCTTGCGCCACGGGATCCTAAGTCCCGCGTGTCTGCCATTTCACCACTCGCCCCCAGGCCGGCGGATTGATTCCGGCGTGCGGGACGCTATCGGCCGGGAGGTCGGGGGGCAAGGGGGACGGCGGATGGCACATCCGGCATCAAACTGCGCGTTCTCAGGTCGGGGTGCTTGTCGGGCGGATGTCGGGCAGGTTAATCTCTCCGAAATCAGCTTAAGCAGATAATCACCCTCCAAGGCGCATGAACTCCTCTCCTCGTTTCAAACTGTTCCTGATGATGGTCCTCGAATTCTTCATCTGGGGGGCCTGGTTGCCGTTGATTTGGGGTTACATGGGGAAGGGAGAAGGAGCCCTTGGGTTTACGGATGTCCAGATCAGCTGGGTAGGCAGTGCCTTCGCCATCGCGTCGTTGGTCGGAATCTTTTTCAGCAACCAGTTTGCTGATCGCAATTTTGCGGCGGAAAAGTTCATGGCTGGCAGCCATCTGATTGGCGGCGTCGCCATGCTGGCGTTGTACTGGACGACTTCGTTCCCGCTCTTCCTGACCCTGATGCTGGTTCACTCCCTTTGCTACGTCCCGACGATCTCGGTCGCGAACTCGTTGGCATTTGCGAACATCAAGGATCCCGCCAAGGACTTCGGCGTCATCCGGATGGGTGGCACGATTGGTTGGATCCTGGCTTCGTGGCCCCTGTATTTCATTCTTCAAGGCAAGGAAGGCGCGGCGGCAATGGCCGCCTCGAAGGCCATCTTCCTGGTGTCGGGCATCGCTTCGCTCGTGCTCGCTGGTTTCAGCCTGACACTTCCCCACACGCCTCCGAAGCCCGCTGCGGCCGGCGAGGGGTTGGCTTGGTTGAAGGCGGGCAAGAAGCTCCTCCTCCCGTTCGTGCTGGTGCTGTTCATCGTCACGTTCATCGACGCGACGATCCACAACGGGTACTTCCTGGTGACCGGTGGATTTTTGGAGAACAAGGTCGGATTCGCGAAGAAGTGGATCATGCCGATCATGAGCTTGGGTCAGGTGGCTGAAATCCTGACGATGGTCGTCCTGGGTGGGGTGCTCAAGAAGCTCGGTTGGAAGACCACGATGATCATCGGCATCCTTGGTCATGCGGCCCGGTTCTCGGTCTACGCGCTGTTCCCTGAGAGCCAGGCCCTGATCATCGCCGTCCAGTTCCTGCACGGCATCTGCTACGCCTTCTTCTTCGCCACGGTGTACATCTTCATCGATGCTGTTTTCCCGTCCGATGTGCGGACAAGCGCTCAGGGCTGGTTCAACCTGTTGATCCTCGGGTTGGGCGATCTGGCTGCCAAGTGGACGTTCATTCCTTTGATGGGCAAGTACCTACCTGCCGGACAGCCGGGGGATTACAAGTCCCTGTTCCTGATTCCGGCGGGTTTGGCGGTCGTCGCGGCCGTCTTGCTGCTGCTGTTCTTCCGCCCGCCGAATCGGGGTCCGGTTCAGGTCGGTGCGGCCGCTCCCGCCCACTGATGGGAGGCTGGAGTTCCCGTCTCTCAAGACCCACAACCGCTCGAAACCATGAATCGTCGACAGTTCCTGCAGTCGGCTGCCGCGGCTTCGGCCGCGGTGGCGGTTCCCTCGTTGATCACCGGCTGCGCCGCGGCGGGCGGTGGGGTCAACACGCCTCCCAAGGGGCTGAAGTACGGCGTTTCGCTGGCCGAGTGGTCCCTGCACAAGACGCTGTTCGCCAAGAAGCTCGACCATCTCGACTTCCCGGTGACGGCTCGGCGCGACTACGGCATTGAGGGCATCGAACTGGTCAACCAGTTCTTCAAGGACAAGGTCAACGACCCGGCATACCTCGCGGAGTTCCTGGCGCGGTCCAAGGGCGAGGGAGTCCGTGTCCTCCTGATCATGGTCGATGGCGAAGGGGCGTTGGGGGATCCCGATTCCGCCAAGCGCCATCAAGCTGTCCTGAACCACCACAAGTGGGCGCAGGCAGCGAAGTTCTTCGGCTGCCACAGCATTCGGGTGAACGCCGAAACCCACGGTGTGGGCAGCTGGGACGAGCAAATGAAGCGGGCTGCTGACGGCCTTTCCGAGCTGTCCGCCTACTGCGGCACGCTCGGCCTCAACTGCATCGTTGAGAACCACGGGCACCTGTCCTCGAACGGAAAGTGGCTCTCAGGCGTGATGAAGACCGTCAACCGCCCGAACTGCGGAACCTTGCCGGACTTCGGAAACTTCCGGATCGACGAGAAGACCTCCTACGACCGGTATCAGGGCGTGGGCGAGCTCATGCCGTTTGCGAAGGCGGTCAGCGCGAAGTCCTACGACTTCGACACTCAGGGAAATTGTATCGAGACCGACTACAACCGGATGATGAAGATCGTCCTGGCGGCGGGGTACCGGGGCTTCGTCGGGATCGAGTACGAGGGGGACAAGCTCTCCGAACCCGAGGGTATCAAGGCGACGAAGCGACTGCTGGAGCGGTTGCAGGGCGCCTGAGCGGTGCTACCGGATTTCACCGCCCTGCAGTGGGTGCTCGTCGTGATCGCGGCGATGGGCATCGGCGTGTCGAAAAGCGGTCTGCCTGGGGTGAGCCTTTTGCACGTTGTGCTGTTCGCCCAACTGTTCCCAGGGCTCCGTTCGACGGGAGTGGTGTTGCCGATGCTGATCGTGGGCGACATCGGCGCCGTGGTGTTGTTCCGGAGGCATGCGCAGTGGAATCATGTTTTCCGGACACTCCCGCCGGCCCTGATGGGTGTAGGGATTGGTTGGGCCTGCATGCGGGCCTTGCCCGGCCTGAACTGGAATCCGGTGATCGGCGGGATCGTTGCGGGTCTGGCGGTGCTGCAGCTCATCCGGAACTGGCGAGCGGATCTGCTCTCGAACATGCCGCATTCCCGCGGTTTCGCATGGACGATGGGCTTGCTGGCAGGAGTGACGACCATGGTGGCGAATGCCGCCGGCCCGGTGATGGGCCTGTACCTGCTGGCGGTTGCGTTGCCGAAGGAGGCGTTTGTCGGGACTTCGGCTTGGTTTTTTCTCCTCATCAACGTGATGAAGGTCCCCTTCAGCGCACAGTTGGGTTTCATCGAGGCTCCGACGCTCGCCTTCAATGCGCTCCTGATCCCAGTGATCCTGTCGGGACTCTTTGTTGGGAAGGCCCTCGTGGCCCGGGTGCCGCAGAAGTGGTTCGACACCCTCATTCTGGGATTCGCGATCGTCGCGTCCGTGAAGCTGATCGTCTTCTAGGATGGCTCCTTTCCGGACGGAGTTCGTCAGGGTGCCTATCCGGAATGACCCGAACTCACCTCACAGAAGGCCACTGCTCCGGGCCTTGATGCAGACAGTCGGGTGCCGCGTTCGGTCCGATGAGTCTCTGCTTGCTCGTCCCTGTTTCGAAATATTTCATCGTTCGCGTGACTTTCCGGCACCCCGAAAAGGGGAGCTTCCATTTCCGAGTCCTGTTGGTCCCGCTGGTGCGGGACTGTTCTCCACTCACATGCATCTGATCCATCTGGAAGGCGGCAACGCCCTTTCGTCCTTTCGCGCCGCTGCCCTGCTGCCCCGGTTGAGGGAGATCCATCCATCCATAACCGGCGTTCACGCACGGTTCCTGCATTGCGTGCTGGTCAGTTCGCCGCTTCCGGCGGAGGCGGATCGGAAGCTGTCGGAACTGCTGTGCTACGGTGATCCGTACACGGGTCCGACGAACGGTTTCTCGATCATCGTGGCGCCGCGCGTTGGAACGGTGTCTCCGTGGGCATCGAAGGCGACGGATATCGCGCACAACTGCGGCCTGCCGATCCGGCGTGTGGAACGGATGACCGAGTACCGGCTTGTGGGCGAAGGCGCTGGGACGCTCGAACTCTCGATGGAACAGATCCGAGCATGCGCGGTGCTCTTGCATGACCGGATGACCGAGAGTGTGCTGCTGGGGCGCGGAGAGATCCCACGGTTGTTCGACGAGAAGCAGGGCGTGCCAATGGAGCATGTGGACGTCCTGGGCCATGGACGTACGGCACTGGAACAGGCGAACCGCTCGTTCGGCCTGGCTTTGAGCGAGGACGAGATCGACTACTTGGTGAACGCGTTCCGGTCGCTTCAGCGGAACCCTACGGACGTCGAACTGATGATGTTCGCGCAGGCGAACAGCGAGCATTGCCGTCACAAGATCTTCAACGCGGAGTTCGTGATCGATGGGCAGAAGCAGGATCACTCGCTGTTCCAGATGATCCGCAACACGCACCGGTTGGCCCCGCAGCACACGGTAATCGCCTACAGCGACAATGCGTCGGTGATGGAGGGCGGCGAGATCGAGTGCTGGCAGGCGTCGTCGGATCCCGCCAATCCGCAGTACTCGGCGACACGGGCCGTGATCCATCCGCTGATGAAGGTGGAGACCCACAATCATCCGACGGCCATTTCGCCGTTCCCGGGTGCGGCGACGGGTGCTGGCGGGGAGATTCGGGACGAAGGCGCAACGGGACGCGGGTCGCGTCCGAAGGCCGGCTTGACCGGGTTCACTGTGTCAAACCTGCTGATCCCCGGAACCAACGAGCCGTGGGAGCAGTCGGTGTTCGGCAAGCCGGAACACATCGCAAGCCCGTTGCAGATCATGATCGACGGGCCGTTGGGGGGCGCTGCGTTCAACAACGAGTTTGGCCGCCCAAACCTGGGTGGGTACTTCCGCGTGTATGAGCAGACCGTGGCGGGCAAGCGGCGCGGCTATCACAAGCCCATCATGATCGCCGGCGGTGTGGGCTCGATCCCGGCGACGATGACTTCCAAGCGCGTCTTCGAGGCGGGCACGCTGCTGATCCAGTTGGGTGGACCCGGCATGCGGATCGGGATGGGCGGCGGCGCTGCCAGCTCGATGGCCGCTGGAGCGAATTCCGCGGAACTCGACTTCGATTCAGTGCAGCGGGGCAATCCCGAGATCCAGCGCCGGGCGCACGAGGTCATCACGCAGTGCGTCGCCTTGGGTGAGACCAACCCGATCCTGGCGATCCACGATGTGGGCGCGGGTGGGATCTCGAACGCCTTCCCGGAATTGGTGGATGGCGCGGGCCGTGGCGCCCGCTTTGACCTGCGACAGGTTCCACTGGAGGAATCCGGCCTGGCACCAAAGGAGATCTGGTGCAACGAAAGCCAGGAACGCTACGTCCTCGCGATCCACCCGGATTCGCTGCCGGTCTTTGAACAATTGTGCCGGCGCGAACGCTGTCCATTCGCGGTGGTTGGCACGGCAACCGCAGAGAAGCGTTTGGTGCTCGAGGACGGTCCCGGAGGCGAGCGGGCCATCGACATGCCGATGGAAGTCCTGCTCGGCAAACCGCCCAAAATGCGGCGGGAGGTGATGCGCATGGCGTCGTCCACGGAGGCTTTCGATTCGTCTCGCGTCGTGCTGCAGGACGCGGCGTTCGCCGTATTGCGGCATCCGACGGTGGCTTCGAAGCGCTTTCTGATCACGATCGGCGACCGCACGGTGGGCGGCCTTTCGTCGCGCGATCCCATGGTGGGCCCGTGGCAGGTGCCCGTGGCAGACTGCGCGATCACGCTGGCGGATTACGCCGGATTCCGCGGAGAGGCCATGAGCATGGGCGAGCGGACCCCGCTGGCGTCGGTTGACGGGCCAGCGTCGGGTAGGATGGCCGTGGGCGAGGCGATCACGAACCTTCTGGCGGCTCCGATCGAGCTGCCGCGGGTGAAGCTGAGCTGCAACTGGATGGCGGCTTGCGGCGAGCCCGGTGAGGATGCAGCGCTGTACGACACGGTGCGCGCGGTCGGATTGGAATTGTGCCCGGCTTTGGGCATCAGCGTCCCGGTCGGAAAGGATAGCCTATCGATGCGCACGCGTTGGAACGACGCGGGCGGAAACCGCCAGGTCACCGCCCCGGTGAGCCTGATCGTCAGTGCGTTCGCCACGTTGTCAGACGTGAGGCCGGCGTTGACGCCACAGTTGCAGCCGGGTTCGACGTCGCTCGTGCTGGTGGACCTGGGATTCGGCCGCAACCGCATGGGGGGTTCCATGCTTTCGCAGGTGACGAACCAGTTCGGCGGCGCGCCAGCGGATCTCGATGATCCGGCGCGGCTGAAGAACCTGGTGACAGCGGTGAACACGCTGCGGTCCGAAGGGCGCGTGCTGGCGTACCACGACCGGAGCGACGGCGGCCTGTGGGCGTGTTTGTGCGAAATGGCGTTTGCTTCGAACCGAGGTCTGTCGGTGGAGCTCGATTTACTGGTGAAGGCGGCAGAGAAGGCCGCTCCGGCTGAAGCTGCCCAAACGTTGCGCACGCTCTTTTCAGAGGAACTGGGAGCGGTCCTGCAGGTTGCGGATGACCAGTTGGCGTCGGTGATCGCGATCCTTGAGGGAATGGGCTTCCGAGGACATGCACACGTCGTGGCGCGGCCGAACACGTCCTACACGATGGAGATTTCGGCGGGAGGGACTTCGCTGCTGAAGGCGGATCTTCGCGATCTGCATCAGGCGTGGGATGAGGTCAGTTGGCGGATCGCTCGGCTGCGCGACAACCCGGAGAGCGCAGACTGCGAGCACCGCACAAAGGGCGTTTCTACGGATCCAGGGCTCCACGTGCACCTGACATTCCCACTGTCGGATACGGAATCAGCACCGGCGCTGGTCGGGCTCCGACCCCGGGTGGCGATCCTGCGGGAGCAGGGGGTGAACAGCCACCTGGAGATGAGCTACGCGATGTCGAAGGGGGGCTTCGACACTTTCGACGTGCACATGACCGACCTACAGTCCGGCCGACTGAAGCTGGCGGATTTTCGCGGGTTCGTGGCGTGCGGCGGATTTACCTACGGAGATACTCTGGGTGCAGGCGAGGGGTGGGCACGCTCCATCCTGTTCAACCCGGCGCTTGCTGACCAGTTTCAGAGCTTCTTCGCCCGGCCGGACACGTTCGCGTTAGGCGTTTGCAACGGATGCCAGATGATGGCTGCGCTGTCGCCAATCATCCCGGGAGCGGAGGCGTGGCCAAAGTTCACGCGCAATAAGGGCGAACAGTTCGAAGCCCGCCTTGCGTTGGTCGAGGTGCTCGACAGTCCATCGATCTTTTTCCATGGGATGAATGGTAGCCGGCTCCCGATCGCGGTGTCCCACGGAGAGGGATACGCCGACTTTTCGCAACGCGGCGACCCGACGCGCGTCAAGCGGGCACTGCGCTTCGTGGATCACCGAGGTCAGCCGACGGACCTGTATCCGTTCAATCCGAACGGCAGCCCGGAGGGATTGACGTCGGTGACGACGCCGGACGGGCGATACACGGCAATGATGCCGCATCCGGAGCGGGTATTCCGCAACATCCAGATGAGCTGGACCAGCGGGGATCGGTCCGCGTTGAGCCCGTGGATGCAGATGTTCAGAAACGCGAGGCTGTGGGTGGGTTGAAACTAGGGAATTCTAAGCGATTCCATTCAACGTCATTCCGGGCAATACCATGAGTCCTGCCCTTGTCCCGATCGCACACTCAATTTGAGGAAAAACACGGATCTGGGTCCATTGGCACCATTCTATGTAACCAATTGACCCAAAACACTTTGAGGCTCATTGCATAATTGTCCCGAGGGGATACGCCGTACCGAAAAATCTCAACGGCTAGTGTAGTGTCTCACAAATAACTGGGTTTATTTGAACAACCCGTCAAAGTTGATGGATGCCGCGGATTGCTCAGCCAGTTCTCCTGGATCCAAATTGCCGTCTCGAGCTCGAGCGATGGGTCGCCGCTCACCAAACTCCCCAGCAGGTCAGTCAGCGCTGC
>CAIMMI010000125.1 GCA_903842505.1 uncultured Verrucomicrobiota bacterium
CCGCTCCTGGAACGGCTCGACGGAGTCTCGCCCCACCCCTTTTTCAGAGGCGGTACCGAGCGCCCCACCCACCACTTGACCTGTTGCCGATCCCGCCTTGAGCGCGCATCGTGCCCCCATGGCAGAGAGCACCCCTCGCCAATCCAATCCACGGAGACGTCTTCAGGCCTTCACCCTCGTGGAACTGCTGATCGTCATCGCGATCATCGCCATCCTCGCCGGCATGCTCCTTCCGGCCCTCACCCGAGCCAAACGCGAGGCGCTCACCACCTCCTGTCGCAACAACCAGCGACAACTCAACCTTTGCCTCCAGTTGTACGCGACGGATCACAACGACGCCCTCCCCCTCAACAACTACGTCTACGACGTCGCCGACAAGACGCCGATCTTCCGGACCAACTCCTGGGCCCCGGGGCTCGCCCCCTACGACCTGACCACCTCCAATCTGCAGGCCGGCCTCTTCTACACCTACCTCCGCACAACCAGCACCTTCCTCTGTCCCTCGGACAATTCCCGCGTCCGAAAATACGACGACACCCCCCTTCCCGGCGCTCCCCGCCGCACCCGCTCCTACAACCTGAGCCAATCCGTCAGCTGCGACGCCGCCCCCACCTACCGCAAGCTGACCCTCATCTTCAAACCCTCCCCAGCCAATCTCTTCACGTTCATCGATACCCACGAGGACGCCATCCTCGACTCCGTGTTCGGCACCCCGCTCCCCGACAGCGGCTACGGCGACCGCTGGTTCGACATTCCCGGCAGTCGCCACGGCCAGGCGGCCAACCTGGGATTCGCCGACGGTCACGTCGAACGGTGGAAATGGAAGCATCCCAAGACCGGTGACCAGTTCTTCACGGTCGCCGAGATCCCCAACGATCGCGCGGACCTCCGCCGCCTCCAGGAACACATCAAGACAGACTGGGAGTACTGATCCCCAACATGGGCCCGAAAGCAGATCTTCCTTCCGCATCAGCCCGCCTCTCCCGACACTCGACCCATGCGGAATCCGATCATCGTCGCCCTCGATCTCCCCGATCCGGACAAGGCCCTCGCCCTCGCCCGGGCCGTCGGCCCCTACGTCGGTGCGGTCAAGGTGGGAAAGGAACTCTTCGTCTCTGCCGGACCCGAGATCGTGCGCGCCTTGCGCCAGGACGGCGTCGGCGTCTTCCTGGACCTGAAATTCCACGACATCCCCAACACCGTCGCCAAAGCCGTGGTCGCCGCGACCCGGCTCGACGTCCAGATGCTCACGCTCCACGCGGGCGGCGGACGCGAGATGATGCAGGCCGCTGAAAAGGCCGCCCAGGAAACCGCTGCTTCCCTCAACCGACCGGCCCCGTTGGTCCTGGCCGTCACGGTCCTGACCAGCTTCAACGAAGCTGGCCTCGCCGAGACGGGTGTCCCCGGCGGCGTTGAAAACCAGGTCGAACGTCTCGCCCGCCTCGCCACCGATTCCGGCATCCGGGGATTGGTGTGCTCGCCCCTGGAACTCCCACGCTTGCGCAGCGTCCTGCCCGCACAGGTGCAACTCGTCACCCCTGGAATCCGCACCGGCAATGAGAAGGCCGATGACCAGAAGCGAACCTTGTCGCCGGCGGATGCCATCGCCGCCGGCGCCAGTTGGTTGGTCGTCGGCCGCCCCATCTACGCCGCAGCGGATCCCGTTGCCGCGGCTCAAGCCATCGCACGCCAGGCCGGCGTCTGCTGAGCCTGAGCCGAAGCTCAGGGGCTGGACCTCCAGCCAACGACACCGTCAGACGGCCGCTTCGCCCCGTTCCTCGGTACGAATGCGGATGGCCTCGTCAACACGGGACACGAAGATCTTGCCGTCCCCAATCTTTCCGGTCTTTGCCCCCCGGATGATGGCGGCAATCGCGGCATCGACCTGAGGGTCTGCCACGACCAACTCCAGCTTCAGCTTCGGGAGGAAATCCACGGTGTATTCCGCCCCTCGGTAAACCTCGGTGTGACCCTTCTGACGGCCGAAGCCTTTCACTTCGGCAACGCTCATTCCCTGAATGCCAGCCTCCTGGAGGGCATCCTTCACGTCTTCCAATTTAAACGGCTTGATGATGGCTTCGATCTTCTTCATCGGCCAACACAGTCTTCTGGAATTGGCAGGCCATGTCAAAGGACGCCTTCACTTCGGCAAGGGCACCTGGCCAGGCCGGCCGAGGTAGTAAAGCAGGTCGCGCATGGGCTGTTCCCCCAACTGGGAAATCAGTCCCTCCGGCATCATCGAATTCTCCGCCTGCTCGCGGCTCGAAATATCCGCCAGCGCCACCCGCACGACCTCATTGGCCGTCTGGATCAGCAGCGTTCCGCCTTCCTGCCCCTTCACGATCCCGCTGATCAACCGCCCGTCCTTGGTCTCCACCAGACTCTGCCGATACTCGTTCGGAATGACGGCATTTGGAAACAGGATGTTCTGAAGCAGGTAGTCGATGTCTCCGCGGTTCGCCCCGGTGATGTCGGGTCCGACCGCCCCACCAAAGTCGAACAGATGATGGCACTGGGCGCAGACCTGATTGAATACCACGCGCCCACGCGAGGCATCACCCGGGGTTGAACCTCCCTTCCAGTAAAGCGCCTTGTAACGCTCGATCTCCTTCGCCATGTCCGGGCTTGTGTCCTTCATCACCCCCCAGACCTCGGTAATCTGCTTCTCCAGATCAGCGTTCTTCAGGTTGCGCAACTGACGGATCAGCTCAGCCGTCAGGTCCGTCCGCGCCACCTTGCCAGCCCCCACCGCAGTCAGCAGCGGCTTCGCATAGGAAACCCTCGAAGCCAGCGTGTTCAACGCGTCCCGCTTCTCGCCCGCCGGCAACCGGCTGTATTCCCCCAGAATGAGGCCCGGCGTTGCCGGATCGTCAAACGCCGCCATCAAACGGATCACCGTTCCCCGCACCGCCGCGTCCGAGACCAACTTCTGAAGCAACCCAGCCAATTGCGGGTCCTTCGACGCCATCAACGAGTCGAGCGCATTCTGACGGGCACCCGCATCGGCGCGCGCATCGGCGGCGATCTCCCGAAGCGCCTTCAGCGCCCCTTGGCTTCCGAAGGTCAGAGACAGGGTCTGCACCAGACTGCGGACATCCGCGTTGGCGCTGCCGCCCAGCTTCGACTCCACCTGCTCCCATCCGGCCGGCATCGGCAACCGCTGCTGCCCTCGATATCCCGCACTGAGGCCCCGCAAGACGTCCAATTGCACCTGTGCGTCGTCCGTTTCCGCCAGGACCCGCACCAACCGCGCCATCGCCTCCGGTGCCGCTGCGGTGGCGTTCTCCATCCAACCGCCCCCGGCCAGCACCAGGCCGGCCGCACAGATCCATCCTCCCAGTTTCTTCATGCTCATCCCTTCTCCGATCCATTCACTCCACGTGTCCTGCATCTCCTCCATTCCGCGGTCACTTGGACGCCACCGTCAGCGCCGCCAACCGCCGGGCAATGAACTCCCGCACCTTCGGAATCCGGCAGGCCTTGAGCAGGTCCACTGCTGAATCCGGGTCCTCCACGATCGTTCCTTCGGTCGCGTACCAATAAAGCAGTGGCAGTTGATGGTCCGAGGCATCCTCGGCATGCCCCAGCAACGCCGTCAGGACCTCGTGCCGCTTCTTCGCCGGCACGCGCTGGATCAGGCTCGCCACGAACCGGCGCACCACGGGCGAAGAGTCCTCCCGCGCAATCCCGGCCAGGCCCGACAACGCCCCGGCTGCACCCTCCGTCTCCCAGCGCTCCGCCGGCATTGCAGGAATCAATTCACCCAGCAACTGCAGGGCCCACGCCCGGACCCATGCGTCCGGATGTCCCAGGAACGGCTGCGCATCCCGCATCGTCAGCGGCTGGCTCAGGTGCATCGCCCAGAGGGCCCGGAGCCGCGCCGGCGTGTCGGAGGCATTCATGACCTGCGCCGACAACGTCGCGCGTTGCCCCTCGTCCAGACCTCGCTCCTGAAGGAGCCGCCGCGCATGCCGGCTCATCCATTCGTTCTTCGAGCCCACCAAACCCATCAGTTCCGTCGTGCTCCGCTTCGCCAGGTCGACCTGCGTCTTCTTCTGACCGTTGTAAACCACCTTGTAGACGCGACCGTTCGAGCGGTCATGGCCGTCCATGTTGTTGTGATGGCACTGGTTCTTGTCATACCAGTCGATCAGGTACACCGACCCGTCCGGGTCGTACCGGAAGTTCAGAACCTGTGACCACCGGTCGTTGAAGTTCAGGAAGTCTGGCCCGTGATGCCCGACGTAACCCGAGCCCCGGAACTCGGGCACATCCATGTTGATGCGCTGACCATGGATGTTCCCCATGAAGAGATTCCCACGGTAACGCTCCGGCCATGAAGTCCCGAGATAGACCATCATGCCCGCATGCGCATGACCACCGCCCGCCTGGTCACTCCGACCATTGCCCGCGTGCGGCCCCTTGTTGCCAGCATAGTGCAGGTGGTCACCCGACATCTTGATGTCCTCGTAGAAATACGGGAACAGGGTCTTCGTCCGGGCCCCGAACTTCTGCACGTGCCTCGCGTTGCGCCGCACCTCCTCCGACCCGACGGCGTAGTGTTCGCCTCCTTGCCGCTCATAACGCCCGCCCTGCACCAGATGCCAGAGGTGCGGGATGACGCACATCTCTGCCCAGAGCTGGCCGTGTTCATCGAAGTCGATCCCCCACGGATTGCTGCCACCCTCCGAGAACACTTCGAACGTGTGGCGCACCGGATGGTAGCGCCAGGCCGCGCAGTCGACCCATTGCCGTTCTTCCGAAGACGCACCGGGCTTGCCCACATGCGAGGGACAGAATACCCCGTGACATCCGTACAACCATCCGTCCGGACCCCAGTTGAACGTGTTCAACGTCTCGTGTGTGTCCGCCGCAAAATCCCAGCCGTCGAGCAGCACCTTCGGCTCCCCGGCAGGCTTCGGATTGTCCCAGTCCGACACCGGCACAAACATCAGGTGCGGAGCCGCCCCGATCCAGACCCCACCAAAGCCGACCTCGATTCCGGACACGAGGTTCAGCTTCTCCATGAACACCGTCCGCTTGTCGAAACGGTGATCCCCGTCGGTGTCCTCCAGTACCACGATGCGGTCGATTCCCTGCCCTTCCTCCCGACGACGTGGGTAGCAGTAACCCTCCGCCACCCACAACCGGCCCCGGTCGTCATCGCAGAAGGCAATGGGCTGTTGAACGTCCGGCTCGGCCGCAAAGGCATGCATCCGGAAACCGGGCGGCAAAGTCGCCTTCTCCGCCGCCTCCGCCGCCGTCAGTCCCGCGAAGGGAACGTCGTCCGCCGGGGGCGGGGCATTCTTCTGGATGTCGGCCAACGCGACCGCGCCTTCCAGCTTCGGCTTGGCCGTATGGAAGACGAACTCATCAAAGTTGATGTGACCCCAGTGCCCCACCTGCTGGTCCACCACGCGCAGGAAGACGTCCTTGCCCGCATGCTGTGTCAGGTCGACCACCACCGGTCGCAAGGTCTCGCTCTCGTCCCCGCTCACCTGGAACAGCGGCTTCTGCGTGCCGACATCGATCAACTCCACCCGCGTCGTCGGCCATCGTCCACCCGCCACCCGAAAACTCGCCCACGGCTGGGAAACCTTGAACGTCTCGCTCGTGAGCACGCCCTGACGCCCATCCCCGTGCTTCTCGAAGCCGCCGATCCAGTGCTGGCCTTGGTGTGCCGACTTCATGTCCGCACGCCTCGTCACCACCACGTCCCCACGCAGCGGTTGCCCCTCGAAGGCATCCCCTTCGGTCTTCCAGTCGCGCAGGTCGCCCGTCTCGAAGTCCAGATTGAGGACATGTCCGTCCTTGCCCACCGGCTTCACGACTTCCGCGTGTCCGGCCCCGCTGAGACCCAGACCAATTCCCAGCGCAAACAAACCCGATACGTATGGCGAACTCATGGCGTGTGATCCAATGCTGCCCTCAGAGGACGTCTCCGCGGAAGCCCCGATTCGGGGTTCCTTGCCTGGTGGGCGCATCTTGATCCTGCGCCCGAAACCGGTGGGGCGAGACTCCGTCGAGCCGTTCCAGAGCTTGAAGTTTTCAGTTTCAAGTTTGGCTTCTTCCGGATTCAGCGGGTGTTTATTTGCAGGGATACAGGTCAAGCGCGCCAAGGTGGAAGTAGACGTCGTTCTAGAATCGCTCCGGATTGCGGTATCCGTAGGACTTCTTGATCAGCCCTTGGATCCGATTGTTCAGCCCCTCGATCGGTCCGTTGGTCAGGTTCACCCGGAAGTACGTTAGAATATTGGCCAAGTGTCTTTCGCAAAGCTTGGC